>ONWK01000339.1 GCA_900321505.1 uncultured Eubacteriales bacterium | reverse complement strand
TCCCCACACCCGCCCATGCCAAGATAATCGGTATTATCCAGCTTCAGTCTTATCTCTTTTATTCCTTCGTCGTCATCACTCATGTCAATTCCCATATAACAGGGAAACTCCATCTTGCTATCCTTTTTGACCAGTTCAATTCCGGTAATCTCCTGATCGATACAAAACCTGAAAAGCATATCCAGGCGGTAGCAGTTTCCATTATATTCCCTCTCGCCTTTTTCAAACTGTTCCCGAGTAAATGTCCCCAGCACAATCGGACCATCACCGCTGAATTCTATAGAAATCATTTCGCCGTTACTGAGCCAGAATCGTATCGCGCCGTCTGTGTTTATTGCACATTCGGCTTCCCGATTCATAATGTTGTCTATCACCTCAAGGTTCTGGATCATAAAGTCTTTTTCTGTGCAGTCCAGGGTAAAAATCTTGGCTCCCACAACAGGATGCTCCTCAAAAAATTCAATGATATCCTTTTCGGAGGCAACCAGAATCCGTCCATCGTCCAGTATATGTTTCATAGCTTAACCCCCATTTCTGCATACTTTCGTTTCATGCATCACAGTTTCACACCTTTATATGAAGCCTTTTCAAAGCCGCTTCGCATTTTTCATTGCCCTTTTGTACACCTTCCCGATAGCAGGTTATAGCCTTCAGCATATCACGCGCAACACCCTGCCCGTTTTCATAACACCAGCCAAGATTGCTATACGCCAAATAAAAACCTTTTGAATACGCAAACTGATAGCATTCCACACCTTTCTTCTTATCCTCCGGAACACCCTGGCCTTTCATGTACATTACACCCAGATTCAGGGCACACCCACCGCATCCCCTGCTCATTCCATCTTCATAATATTTCCTTGCACTTTTCAGATCCACTTTCCCGAGAAGCCCTGCTTGTGCAAAATAACCGAGATAAAGGCATGCATCCCTGACCCCGGCTTTGTAAGCTTCTTCAAAATAAAGATGTGCTTTCTGCAGATCCCGATCAACAAAAACCCCCAAATAATACATTTTACCGAGATTGGCGAGGCTTTCTTTGCATCCACCCAATGCTGCCTCCAGATACCAGTGATAAGCTGACTCATGATCCTCTCTATGATAAAGATAAATTACACCCAGATTATTCATGGCCGCGACATTTCTACATTCAATCGCCTTTTCATAATACGAAACAGCTGCATCCGGATCAGGCTTTTCCCCCTCCCAGCCAAATTGCGCAGTCATCCCTTTGCGAGCCCATTCAGCGCCCCGGCTTTTTTCATCGAAACTCATCCCATCACCCCTCGGGTCTTTCCAATGCATCTATACTTTACAATGATGTTCTTCACCGCGTTCTGTGCCTTCAAGGCTGGGCTCGATGATTTTTCTCAATTTCTCCGCCCTGGTCGAGTCCAGATTCACCAGCAGTCCCTTTTTATACATATCAGAAAGAGAACGGATTCCACCGCGATCGCCGGCAAGGGCCGCCTCCAGGTACAGCTGATAGGCTTCTTCCAGCTTGTTTTGTTTCTGATACACCATACCTAACAGGCTTATGGAGCGTATGGATCCGGCATCAATTCCCCTGCGGCAACATTCCTCTGCCTGGGGCAGCATTCCCTGCAGCAGGAAATCGTACGCCAGATCATTATACTCTTCAGCTGTCAGGCCGATTTTGTCTTCCCCATGGAGGCAAATAATATTCCATCCTTCCACATGCCGTCTGCGCTGCGGATCATACTGAAAAACAACTTCCTGGTCCGGTTTACTCATGAGTTTCACCCCTGTTTCTTACAGATCCACCAGGTAAATACCGATCGACACTTTGGTCCAGATTCCCTGATCCTCAATTTCGTTAATCTTTGCTTTCAGGATTTTTCCGGCATCCATCAGGCGGGAGAAAACAATATTGTCCTTTTCCGGGACATAGCCCAGTTTTTGTTTTTCCCCACTCAACACCAGAATAGCATTGCTGTCAAACGTATTATTCTCCCGGCGCAGGATCAGATCTTCTCCCGAACGGAGCTGTTTCAGAACGGATTTATCTTCCAGATGCGTGGTTCCTGCGATCCAGGTATCAAAAAGATGGATCTCCCGGATCAACGGCTGGATTATTTCTCCAATTCCTTTGCCAGCAATGACAGAAATCATGTTTTTCTCAGTGATTTTGATTTCATTTCCCATTCGGTTCTCCCTCCATCCCGGCATTCTTTTTACCAACGCTTCCATGCAACTCTTTTCGCTCCACTCCACGACTTCGCGAAAACATGCAAGCGCTTTCATTTTGATCCTGTTTTTTCAGAAAGCCCCTTCGCTCCAAAGAATAATCATACCCTCTGGCAGGATATCTTCCAGAATCTGATCCAGCTTTTCCGAATATTCCCGGTATCTGTGTATCTGTTCCTGCAAGTCGTTCTTCTTTTCCAGCACTGCACCCGGATCATCAAGGAGGAACTTATACTGATAAGGATCCTTGCTTTTGATAAGCTCGATTTCATCTTCCAGGGTTTTGATTCGCTCTTCCAGGTCCGGAATATCAGACTTCCATTCATTTCCAAACTCATCCGTTAAAGCCACAGCAACCAGAACATCCAGTTCCTCCAATGCTCTCAGGTCATTGCAGGCATAAGCAACGACAATCTGATTCCAGAATTCCATCAGGTCTTCGGACTCTGCCGTTTGCGGATGAAGATCCGGATGCAAAAGTTTCGCCAGGTGACGATAAATCTTACGGATCTTCATCAGATCCGCTTCCGTGATCTCCCCGACGTTCCGGGCAGATTCATACTCTGCAGCCAGTCTGCGGAAATTCTCCTGCAGATCCTCAGTTTCCTTCATGATAAACGCCTGCAGTGCCGCCTCGTCCGGATCTTCACCACGGTTTACCGCCCGCTGGCAAAACTCTATCGTTTTCTTTTTCCGGACACATTCAATCTGGAGACGATAAAGCATCAGCAAATCCCCACCGAATACGCGGGTATACTCACGCTCCGTCAGAAAGCACTCCTTACGAAGAGCCGCTTTTTCCAGCAGCAGTTCCTCATACCGGTCGTAGATCGTATTGCCCGCTCTCTGAATTTCGTTCATTGCGATCCCCCTTCAGATCCCATAGTTGTTTCAGTGGTATTCCGTCCCCATCTGTCGCCCGCTGAACAGGCCGGCAAAGAGAGGCTGACGTATCTGTCATCGATTCCTCTCTGAACAAAATCGAAAGCATCTTTCATTTATGGCGGTCAGCTGGTTTTCCCAAATTCCGCTTCATGCCTTTTGATATCCAGATCGATCCAGCTGAGAGAAGCTACAGTCTGATTGGACAGGATCTCAAAGATGCCACGTGCCTGGAGAACAGAGCCGTAAGTGGAATCATTGAAGACAACATTCATCATATGCATTTCTGTCTCGGTAGCTTCACGTCCCAGTGGATATTTATATGTACGCAGCGGAAAAGTCTCTTCGACCCATTCAGCCAGTTCATTCTGCAGCTTCACTCTTTCAGCGCCGGCAGAACCATCCAGTATTTTTGCCTTTTCCAAATATTCTTTATAGTTGACATCATGTGTATGCATGGCATCAAGAAGTCTTCTGTTCACTGTCACAGTTCGTTCACCCCTTTCCCTTCATTGCCGCTTCCCTGACAACGTCAAGCATGGCATCATGGATATCAGCTATGCTTCTGGCCTCTTCGATACTCATGTTTCTGACAGCAGGTGTCACTTTGGCCGTGCCAGTCTCTTGTCCGAGTTTTCCCTTTCTGTACGGCTCATTTGCCTCTATCTTTGCTGTTAATCTGTCCATTGCTTTCTCCTTTTCTTCATCCGGAAGGTCTGTAATCATTTTCAGTCTGTCCATTCCATCACCTGTCCGTCAGCGGCCGGTTCGCGTACCGGTACATCATGTAGTTGATGCCCGGGATATCATTGATCCCGTTTGCCAGGCAGAACTTCAGCACCAGATCGTCCGGGTCGTTTGGGGAGAACGCCATGCCGGCCAGCTTCAGCAGTTCCTCCGCCTCTTCCGCGTTCAGTTTCAGTCCGATACAGCAGCGGAAGGCGGTCATCCTGGAT
>ONWK01000336.1 GCA_900321505.1 uncultured Eubacteriales bacterium | reverse complement strand
CCGTATACCAGGGATTATATAAAGGAGAAGCTGAAGCCGCAGATAGCGCAGTTCACGGAGCGTTCCAGCACCTCCGAGTCAGAGACGCCTGAAATGTGGGAAGCGGTTGTAAGATTCCTGCCGCTCAGGGGCCTGAGAAGCTTTCTTCAGATGACGAATGAAGAGATAGATGAGATATATGAGGAGTTAAAGAAGCTGGTTGGTGAGTAAGGAATTGATGAAGACGAGGTAGATATTTATTATACCTGGTAAAGACCTGGGGACGGTTCTCAATCGGCACGGAATAATGTGCCGGCTGAGAACCGTCCCCGAAGTTAATTTTTCACAAAGATGTCAGTGCTTTTCGCGCATTTCATAATCCTTATCTTCGCTGATCATTCTTATCATGATGTCGGCGAAGCGGGGATCGAACTGAGTGCCTTTTCCGTTTTCAAGCTCATTGAGAACCCTTTCCTGAGTCAGGGGATCACGGTAGCTGCGGTAGCTGGTCATTGCGTCATAGGCGTCTGCAACGGCGATGATACGCGCTTCCTCGGGTATCATTTCACCGGAAAGCCCGTCGGGATAGCCTGTGCCGTCCATACGCTCGTGATGCCAGTGGGCACCCACGGCGAGCTTGGGCATCTCTTCGATCTTATCAAGAATACGGGCGCCTATGGCCGGGTGTACCTTGATTTTTTCGAATTCTTCAGGGGTAAGCCGCGCGGGTTTGTTGATCACCTCATCCGGAACGCCGATCTTACCGACGTCATGAAGGAGTCCCATGATATATATATCGTTCTGTTCGGATTCATTATATCCGTATCTTTTTGCGATCTCCCTTGAATAGCTTGCAACTCTTTCGGAGTGGCCGTTTGTATAGGAATCTTTTGCGTCGATGGCATCCGCAAGAGCCTGGACCACGTGGATGAAGAGGGCTTCGTTATCACGGGTCTTCTTCGCAACCTCAACGGACAGATTCTGCTGAAGCCGCATGAGCTCGACGATCTGCCTGATACGGAGCGTAAGTGCATTCGGCGTGAAGGGCTTTCTGATGAAATCCATGGCTCCGAGGCCGAGGGCCCTTGCTTCGGAATCACCGCTGTCCTCGCCTGTCAGGAAAATAACGGGTATGGAGGCGATGGATTCTTCCTGGGTTCTCAGATGTTCCATGGTTTCGAAGCCATCCATTTCCGGCATGGCAACGTCCAGAAGTATCAGGTCGGGACGGTTCTTCTGGACAAAGTCCAGCAGAGCCTTTCCGGAACGCAGCGCGGTTACATGAATACCGTTTTTGCTGAGGATATGGCCTGCCATTTTGAGATTTGCGGGGTCGTCATCCACTACGACTACCCAAAGCGCTTCTCCGCCTTCCTTCTTCAGGCTGTCCATACCTATATATTCTGTTTCATAGGAGACAACTATATCATCGTTGTGCAGTTCCTCCCAGCCGCGAAGCAGGGAACCCATCATCTGTGAGATGGCGTTTTCCCGGATATCCGTAAGAAGTACCAGAAACTGGTTCTGACGGCTGCGCATTATCAGATCGCTCTTTCTCAGGATACTGGTGAGATGGGCGCTGAACTGTTCACAGTAATCCTTAAATACCGCATCCGTAACGCCGGTATGTCTGGAAAGGGTGAACAGGAGCCGGCAGGCATTTCTGTTATACCTCTTGATATACCGCATTGCAAACTGGTAGACGTAAAGGAAGGTGTCCTGATCCAGCAGCATGGCGCGATTGGATACGTTCTGTTCGGAAAGCATACCGGAGAGGCCCTTAAGATCCATCTCCTGTGTGCCGGATTCATTGCCGGTAAGGTTGGGTCTGTATATGGCATAGCCGTGTTTACCGTTCTTTTTCACATACTCCAGTGCGGAGCAGGCTTCCTTGTAGGCCTGGACATAATCGGAAGAAATACCGCTCACGTAGGTGATGCCGATGGATGCGCCTACAGGGATATTAAGGTCATTTCCCAGAATATTTTTTGCATTTTGCACGATGCCGGTGTTAACGATGGTGGAAAGCTGCTGGAAATAGCTTTCGTCAGCTGTCATTTTTGTGAAGACCATGAATTCATCGCCGCCTGTACGGGCTATCACGGAACCGGCCCCTACATTCTTACGGATCAGATCTGCGAAGGCTATAAGGTATTCATCACCCTTCTTCATTCCGTAAATGTCATTTACGCGTTTGAAGCTGTCGAGATCGATAAGCATAAGATAACCTGAACGTTTCTGGAGCATTACGGTAAGCTTGCTTATCATTGCCTGCTTGTTCAGGAAGCCGGTCAGGGGATCTACGGAATTTTCTTCATGTTCATCCTCATACTGCTTGTTAAGCGTCAGGATACCATCCAGACGGCGGATCAGTATCTCGGGAATGAAGGGCTTTTTAATATAGTCGGATACGCCCATTTCAAAGCCCTTTGCTTTGGTCTCGCTGTCATCTGCGGAGGTCAGGAATACAACGGGAATCTCCGGAAGCCCGGCCTGCTTCTCATATGCTCTCAGTCTTTCCAAAGTTTCGAAGCCATCCATTTCAGGCATCTTGATATCAAGAAGGATAAGGTCGGGACGGTTTTCTTCAACGTAACTGAGAAGGGCCATACCTGAACGGAGAGCGGTAACCCGGAGGTTGTGTCTGCTCAGGATATGTCCGGCCATTTTAAGATTACTTACATCATCGTCTACTATAACGATCCATCCAGCCATATTGTAGTTCCTCCTGTTTAAGTCTTTGCAGGACTGCGGTACTAAAGCTTACGGATCGCTTCCGCCATGTCGGTAAGTGAATCCATCAGCCGGGGATGATTTATCTCAACGAGGGAGATGTCCTCATCCTTTGCGGCAGCCTCGAGTGCCCTGGCCTGTTCAAAGAGGTTATTTGCACCTATGGTGCGTGATGCACTTTTCAGCGCATGAACATATATCGCATAGTCTTTACAGTTCTTTTCGTTCAGAGTCTTCTCCAGCTCCTCCATTCTTCCCGGAGCATCGTTAGCGTAATCGTTAACCATTTCAAGATAGAATGCAGCGTCGTCACCGCAGTATCTGAGTCCCGCTTCGGTGTCCAGACCAAGCTCCTTCAGAGGCTGAAGTGGATCTTCTTTTTTCACGGTAAGGGTTTTTACTCCGGGCTCTTCATCCGGGAAGAATTCCAGGATATCATCATCGGATGAGCCGCCGGGTGCTTCGCTGCTTTCTTCCTCTGCAGGAGTCTCCGGCATGTCTGAGTTAAGGACCTCTTCCGGCAGATACTGCTTCAGCTTTTCCGCAAGCAGCTGAACCTCTATGGGCTTGGAGAGATAATCGTCAAAGCCGGCGGAGAGATACATCTCACGGGCACCCACAATGGCATTTGCCGTGAGGGCTATGACTGTGGTTCCCTTCTCAAGCAGGTTTTCATCCTTCATTATCTTCAGGGTTTCTATACCGTCCATTTTCGGCATCATATGATCGAGAAGGATGATGTGATATTTATTGGTCCGTACTTTATCGATGGCCTCCTGTCCGGAGGAAACTATATCTGGCTCTATCTTGAAAAGCTTCAGCAGGTTTCCTGCCACCTTGCGGTTCATGCTGTTATCATCCACCACAAGGATTCGTGCATTGCTGGTCCTGAAGACGTCGCTGTCTCTCCTCTGGAGAGGAGTTTTGCTGATACGTTCAGTATAATTTCCGATGGTTTCAGCGGAAAGTGCCTTCTGCTTCAGTGAGAAGGAGAAGGTTGACCCTTTCCCGTAGGTGCTTTCTACCTTCAGCTCGCTGCCCATCATTGACAGCAGCTTTGTAACGATGGACATTCCCAGGCCGGTTCCTTCGATGGCTCTGTTCCTTTTTTCCTCAAGTCTTTCAAAGGATTCGAACAGCTTGCCCATGTCCTCCTGGCGGATGCCGATGCCGGTGTCCTGCACGGATACATTCAGCAGGAGATTGTCGATGTCCATACCGCCGTTTCTTACGGAGAAGGTCACCGATCCGTTCTCGGTGTATTTTACGGCATTTGTCAGAAGATTGGTTATAACCTGGGTGATACGCAGATCATCACCCAGCAGGAATAAAGGAATGGAGGGATCAACATCCACGATAAGATCCAGTGATTTGGACTTTGCTCTTTCGGAAATGGTGTTCTCCAGATTGTGGATCATGTCCGCAACATTATATTTTACAGGAATGATCTCCATCTTTCCATCCTCAATACGCGAAAAGTCGAGGATGCTGTTGATTATGGACAGAAGGTTTTTGCCGGCGCCCTGTATGTTGTCGGAATACTCCAGGATATCCTTATCCGTGGAGCTGCGGAGTATCATCTCGTTCATTCCCAGAATGGCGTTGATGGGAGTACGTATCTCATGGGACATCTGGGCAAGGAAACGGGTCTTTGCCTGTCCTGCAGCGATGGCTGCATCTGCGGCTTCCTTCAGCTCCTCCTTGTTCTTCTCCTGCATACGTATGAAATCTGTCAGAAGACGGTAAACCAGGATGATGCATAAGAGGAAGGTGACAAGACAGATCAGGCCGTAGATAAATACCTGTCCGTAGATCTTCCATATCTTGCTGACCACGTAGATCTGGAATTTCGAATCCTCGCTCCGGGCGGAAATGAGGATCTTCAGGGAACCGTCGTAATCCCGGAATAACCTGGTGGTTTTGCCGTCGCCGGAAAGCTCGCCGTAGGGAAGATCTGACACGGAGGTTGTGCTGTCCTTTGTCATCTGATAGCTTCCGTAAGGATGATTTATGATATTTCCGTTCAGGTCCACAAGGAAGGCGTAACCGGAATCACTGTAGCTGTCACCGAGGATATCCACCAGCTTATCCATAAAGAAGTCGATACCGAAGTTGCCGAGGAATTTACCTGTGGCAGCATCATAGATCCTTTCGGCAAAGGTTACACAGTAGCTGCCGGTCTGCTCATCGTAATACGGAGCAGAAATGATCCAGTTATTCTCAGATGCCATAAGGTCCAGATACCAGGGACGTTCCTCCACGTGCCAGTCGGCGTCGGGCTCCCAGCCGTTATTCATGAAGACTGTATGCTCCAGCTCGGGATTTGCGATATAGGTAACGGAGATCTCAGGGTACTGCACGGTGATACGGTTCAGGTAGGCTACGGTACCTTCGTAGTCGTCAAGCATTTCCGGATTTGTTGAAATGACGGAGCAGAACATATCCAGGATGCTTTTCTGGGTATCTATCCATTCCGACAGTGAGTATTCGTAACGGGCAGCCTCCTTTTGCATAGTGACATTTCCCTGGGAAGATGCTGAGGAAATGTTGGTATAGAGGCTTATGATCATTACAAAGACGAGGAAGGCAGTTACGACAACCCTTATTCCGCGGGGGATCTTACGATGGGCCTTGCTGTTTTTCTCTTTATCCGTATGCTTCTCCGCACGGACGATACTTGAGTAGGAAAGTATCTGCTCGATCATTTCCGAGAGCTTCTCACCGGCTGAGTGGATGCGGGAGAATTCTTCGGAATGCAGGCCGCTCTCCGCGGACTGAGCCTGTTCGGAGTTGCTCAGTATCTGACGCAAAGGCTCGCGAAGCTCGGAGCCCACCGACTGGAGGAATTCTTCCTTGGAGGCAAGTGCATTCTCGGCTTTTTTACGACTTCTTGCGGCAGTTATATACAGAATGATAATGGTCGCAAAAAGAACGATGGAGAGCAGCAGGGTGACACCCAGCTGTATGTAGGAATACTTGTAGAGTTCCCAGTCGGATTCGCCGAAGATAAGATACCAGCCGGTATTTGAACGGGTCGCGAAAAGATTCTCATACAGAAAATCGGCTTTGACACGGCCTGTAACTACGCCGTAGGTGGTCCTTGCCTTTGAGTAAATGCCGGCATAATCAGGCAGTACAGTTACCATCTGCTTTCCGACGAGCTCTTCATTATCGCAGCCGGCGATGATGCCTTCATCGGTCACTATAACTGCGTGGCTGGTGCCGTCGGAATAAAGCTGCGCTATGTGACGCTGGATATTCTCCATGGTGTAATCCAGGGCAACAACAGTATCGTTGTCAGGCAGCATTACCGAAACGGAATAGCAGATATTTCCGGTCATGGCATCCACATACGGAGCGGATACATAAGGATTGCCCTGGCTTCGGATGGCACCTGTATACCAGCTTCGCTCCGTGGCTACATAATCTGCGTCACGGTTATCAAAATCAGGTATGATATCCCAGCCGGTGCCGGCGGCATATACGTTGAATACACCGTTATCCTCATCCAGCAGGCGCTTTTTGCTGCTGCGGATGCTTTCTTCAAGAGCATCTCTTGTTTCCGAGCCTGTTAACTGTGAAAGATACAGGGCTACCTTCATGGTTTCCAGCTTGGCATCATTTATCGTGCCCTCCAGTTTTCCGCTGATGGCGGTCAGCTGGTTACTGCCGGATTCACGGGTCAGGTCCGAGGTCATGCGGAATACGAGCCAGGTATCCATAAAAGTAACCGCCACAAGAAGAATGGCGATAATTATGGCAATTATGGTTTTTCTTACCTTTTTCATGGCGTTCCTTAACCCCTTACTCTATTGCCGTTTCATACTGCACTAAACAGATAGAAACCGGGCGACATACCCGGCTTCATATAGTTGATCTCAGGATTCGGAGGCATCGCCGTCCGAACGGCCGCCCCTTCGCATTCTGGCCAGACGTTCCTTCCATCTTGCAAAGGAGATCGCATCCTTATACCTGACAAATGCTTCCCTCATGGATATGCTTTTCAGCTCCATGGGGCGGAAGAATTTACTCTTTTCCTTGAACTCTCCACGGAGATCACCCAGCTTGCTGCGGAAGATGTTGAAGAGTACGATGATATTGTATTCCCTTGCCAGATTGCGTATGAGCCTGAGTATCTTGAAGGAATACAGAAGATCGATCGCAAAGATCGTATAGTAAATGATCATGGCAAGAGCAAAATACTGGGTGCTGATTATCTTCGGAAGGAAGGATAAAAAGAAATTGTGTACAAACAGATAATAGATCGCACAGATCAGCCCCCAGAAAAATGTATAGAGAGGGCAAATGATCCCTTTATAGTTAAATCTGTTATCCGAATAATCCCAAAGACGGACATTCATCCGTATGATAAATATCCAGCCTGTAACAAGCTCAACCACAGTCATTACGGCGGTCATTATAAGGAGCACGAGGACCTTGGTCCAGAAACCGTCAGGATCCATGCCCGGAAAGGTGATAAATGACAATCCGTAGAGTATTGCAAGCCCGGTACCGTAAAGAGGATTGCAGGGGCCTGCAAGAAATCCCGGATTGACCCATCGGCTGGTCTGTCCTATTGACGGAAAAAAATGCCGGTAGATGACTTCAAGCAGCCATCCGGCGCTGCTTCCGGCAGCAAAAATAAATGAAACTATCTGTATCTGTTCAAACATAAAAAACCTGCAAGTCTGCGATAATAGGATCTGCATCAATCTGTGATATGTTATCTGCTGTCATAAGCTCCGTATACTGTTTTTCGGGAGCATAATACAAAGGCACCGGAATGCCTGCAGAGGACATCCCGGCGTTATGAAGCGAATAACGGGAATCGAACCCGCATTTCCTGCTTGGGAAGCAGACGTGTTGCCATTACACCATATTCGCAGGCGTATGGGAAAGGATTGGTGAGTGACATGCCAAATCCCGTAGCTATTATATCATAATGCAAAAAAAAGTCCATCTTTTTTCTACCTTAGTTTTATGAATGCAGGCGCAAGGATTACTCCATCCGTTCCCTGACCCTGGCAGCATCCAGCAGGGTGCCGCTCTCGGTTATGTAATATTCATGGCTCTCGCTGTTGTCATATTTCGTAAAGATCACGTGCCAGAAGACGGCGGTGTAGGTACGGAAGGTTGTATCAACGGCCTTATATGCCGCGGCGGTCCACGAGTACCAGTGCTGGTATTCGGATACCACGGGCCAGGTGTTTTTGCTGATCAGTTCATACTCGGTAAGGCTGCATTCATTTTCCTGAGCAGGTGAGATATCGCTTTCCCATTCGCCGTATATAAGGTTGCATTTCTGCTCTTCAGTCAGCTGACGGGAGGCATTTTTAACCACCGCATCCGAGGGACCGGCATAATAAGCGGCGGGTACAGCCGTTACGATGCCTGTTTCTTCCTCGGCATTTTTCCTCATGAGCATTCCCGGAAGCAGCAGGGCAGCGGCTATCACTGCAGCGGTGAGCAGCAGGGACAGCGCGGTAAGAATGTATGATGTTGTACGGCGTTTTTTTGTCATGATATACTCCTTAATCTCCTGAAGCGGCGGG
>ONWK01000335.1 GCA_900321505.1 uncultured Eubacteriales bacterium | reverse complement strand
TATCCGTGAAACAAAGAAAGGAATATCAGAAATGACAAGGCAGGGGTTTGACAGTAACAAATACCATGATATGCAGTCCAGACATATCAGGGAACGTATAAATGAATTCGGCGGAAAGCTGTACCTTGAATTCGGAGGCAAGCTTTTCGATGATTATCATGCATCCAGGGTTCTTCCCGGATTTCAGCCGGATTCAAAGATCACAATGCTCAAGCAGCTGGCAGATCAGACTGAGATAGTAATAGCCATCAAGGCGGGAGATATCGAGAAGAACAAGGTGAGAGGCGATATTGGCATCACCTACGATATGGATGTCCTGCGTCTTATCGATGCATTTACCAACAACGGTCTTTTTGTGGGAAGCGTGGTCCTGACCCAGTTTGCCGAGCAGCCTGCTGCCATTGCCTATGAGAAGAAGCTTAAGGCTCTGGGACTGAAGGTGTACCGCCACTATATCATTCCCGGTTATCCGTCAAATATTCCCCAGATCGTAAGCGATGAGGGCTTCGGAAGAAATGATTTCATCGAGACCTCAAGACCCCTTGTGGTGGTAACCGCACCCGGCCCGGGAAGCGGAAAGATGGCGACCTGTCTGTCACAGCTCTATCATGAGCAGAAGAGGGGCGTGAAGGCGGGATATGCCAAGTTCGAGACCTTCCCCATCTGGAATATTCCCCTCAATCATCCGGTTAACCTGGCGTATGAGGCGGCTACGGCGGATCTGAATGACGTAAATATGATCGATCCCTTCCATCTTGATGCTTACGGAGAGACGGTTGTAAATTATAACCGTGACGTGGAAGTCTTTCCGGTGCTGAGGGCCATGTTTGAGAAGATCTCGGGTAAGAGTCCTTATAAATCCCCCACGGATATGGGTGTAAATATGGCCGGCTACTGTATCGTTGACGATGAGGCGGTAAGGGAAGCGGCAAATCAGGAGATAATCAGAAGATACTATCAGGCGCTCTGTGACAGGCGTAAGGGTGAGACCGGAGATTCTGTAATACAGAAGCTTGAGCTGCTAATGGAGAAGGCCGGACTTTCCGTAGCCAACAGACCGGTTGTGGCTGCCGCAAATATCCGTGCGGAAGAGACCGGCGGACCCGCAGCGGCATTGGAAATGCCCGACGGAAGCATAATTACCGGAAAGACCTCGCCTCTGTTGGGGGCATCTTCGGCCATGCTGCTGAATGCACTGAAAGCCTTTGCGGGAATTGACGATCCCGTAAAGCTGATCTCACCTGAAGTTATTGAACCTATTATGGAGCTGAAGGTGAAATTCCTCAGGAATCATAATCCGCTGCTGCATGTGGATGAGATTCTGATCGCTCTTTCCATAGCGGCAGTTTCTGATCCCGCGGCTGCGCAGGCATATGCCCAGATCCCGAAGCTTAAGGGACTGGAGGTACACAGCTCCGTTATTTTGTCCCAGGTGGATGTGACTGTATTTAAGAAGCTGGGCATGAATCTGACCTGTGAACCCAGATACCAGAACAAGAAACTGTTCCATCAGTAGAAAAAGAGATAAGGAAGAATCATAAATTGGAAGATAAACATTATGCAGTCCTGATCGATTCGGACAACATTTCCTCAAAATACATAAGCAGCATACTTGATGAGATGACCAAGTATGGAGTCGTTACCTATAAGCGTATCTACGGCGACTGGACTTCAACCCAGGCAGGGAAATGGAAGAAGGAGCTGATGGAGAATTCCATCACCCCCATCCAGCAGTTCCGGAATACCGTGGGTAAGAATGCCACGGATTCGACGCTGATCATTGATGCCATGGACATACTGTATTCCGACAGCGTGGACGGTTTCTGCATTGTGAGCAGTGACGGGGATTTTACTCGTCTTGCCAGCAGACTGCGTGAATCGGGTATGGACGTTATAGGTATGGGAGAGAGCAAGACTCCCAGGTCCTTCCGCGCGGCATGTTCGGTTTTTACCGATCTTGAGCTGCTGCTGGAGCAGACCGAGGATGGAGGCGCCAAGCTCGTCAAGTCTAAGAAAAAGAAGAAATCCGAAAATGTCCTTCCCCAGAGCGCGGTTGAGAATGCGATCATCGAGATCATTACCGAAAATGACAATAAGGGCAGGGAGACCGGACTGGGTGAGATCGGAAGCAGGCTTCAGAAGAAGTATTCCGACTTTGACGTCCGGAATTACGGCTACAGCTCACTCTCTACATTTATAGAGGAGATAAGGGGCTTTTCGCTGAAGAAGACCAACAGCACCGTGACGGTGGTGCTGAAGGAAGATAAGGACATGAAGAAGCGCCTGATGAATTATGTGGAGGATCAGGTACGTGCGGAGGGACCGGACGGTATCGAGCTCGGCCTTCTCGGACAGAGGCTTTATTCCGAATATCCCCAGTTCAATGCCAAGGAATTCGGTTACGCAACCTTTGCAAAATTTGTACTTGCCATACCTGCGCTTAACATCGAGACCTCGGAGAATAACCGGGTGAAGGTATATATTGTTGACGGAAAGACTAAGACACCTAAAAAGAAATAAGCTTGTCATCTTGAAAAATGACGCTGCGTAGAACAGAAAGAGAGTTTATGAGATATTACATTTCAGACCTGCATTTTTTTCATAAGGGCATGAATGAACGTATGGACTGCCGCGGCTTTTCCTCCATAGAGGAAATGAACGAGGTTATGGTGGACCGGTGGAATGCGAAGGTCCGCAACGGAGACGAGGTGGTTATCCTGGGGGACCTTTCCTTCGGGAAGGCGGAGGAGACCAATCAGCTGGTAAAACGCCTGAACGGAAAGCTGTATCTGATATATGGAAATCATGACCGCTTCGTAAATGCAAAGGGCTTTGACGCCTTTCGTTTCAAGTGGATCAAGCCTTACGCCGAGCTTTCGGACGGGAAGAGGAAGGTGGTGCTTTCGCATTATCCGATCTTCTGCTATAACGGCCAGTACAGGGTGGATGCTGAAGGCAATCCCCTTACCTACATGCTTTACGGCCATGTTCACAACAGCTATGATGAGCTGCTCATCGACAGATTCATCGAAATAACCAGGCAGTCCAGACGTGAGATCCACGGGCTGGAGGGTCTTCACAATATACCCTGCAACATGATCAACTGTTTCTGCATGTTCTCGGATTATACGCCGCTTTCACTGGACGAGTGGATAGAAGTGGACGCAAAAAGAAGGGAAAGACTGAAGACGGAAAATTACGAGCTTCCGGATGCAGGTTACAATATGCTGTACGATGCAGAGGATTAAAGAGGTGATTATTCAGCACTTCATGAAAAAATGATCAAAGACGACATATGTTCCTGAAGCGAAGCAACCGGAACAGCAGTAGTTGAACAGAAAAAAACAAAATATGGAGGAAGGCAATATGCACAGTTTCAAATTACCTTATCATCTGATCGTTGAGGAAGGAGTATTCGACCGTATTCCCGATGTTATGGAGGATGTGATCCCCTCCATGGGAAAGAAGAAGGCAATACTGGTTACAGAGGAGAATCTTAAGAATATCTTTGAAGACCAGCTGGAACGCATCACGGAGGATTTTGATGATATAGAGACCTATCTCATCAAGGCTGCGAGCTATGATGCCGCCGTATCTCTGGCAAAATATATCACGATGAACAATATACAGATCGTTATCGGCTTCGGCGGAGGCACGGTGCTGGATCTGGCAAAGTTTGCCGCATTTGTATCCAAGAGCACCCTTATTTCCCTGCCCACAACTCTTTCAAATGATTCGCTTGCATCACCGGTGGCAGTCCTGGGAACCGAAGGGAAGGCAAGGAAGACCTTCAAGTGCACCATCCCCCATGCCATCATCGTGGACGTGAACCACATCGTTTCCGCACCGGAGCGTCAGCTGCTTTCGGGCGTGGGAGATACCATCAGTAAGTACACGGCGCTGGTTGACTGGAAGAAGGCTCATGATGTGGGAAATGAGCACGTGGATGATTTTGCCTATATGATCTCCAAGATGGCATTTAACTCCATTGCCTATAATGATATGAAGGAGCTTAAGTCCAAGGACTTTATCAAGCGTCTTACCCAGGCTCTTGTTATGGGCGGACTGGCTATGGAGATCGCCGGCTCATCGCGTCCCAGCAGCGGATCGGAGCATCTTTTCTGCCATGCCCTGGACGAGGAATACAGTGAGTATGTTTCCGTTCCTCACGGAATAGCGGTGGCCATGGGAAGCTACGTAGCATGCAAGCTCCAGAACCGTAATATTGCCAAGATCACTCGTATCATTAAGGAGTACGGGGTTCCGGTATGCCCCTCTGAGTGGAAGATCACAGAGGAGATATTTGTCGGAGCATGGCAGAAGGCGGCTGCAACCCGTCCGGACCGCCATACAGTACTGAACGAAGTCGAGCTTACCGACGAGCTTCTCTCCAAACTGTATTATGAAATGGAAGAAGTGTTCGCATCATAACACCTCAAAGTTTTTTTATTCTTTTCCATAAAAGGCTCAGTGGCTGACGTATGAAATATAAGGAGGGCTGCGATTGGACGAAAAAATATTTGAAGATTGTATGCGTCGAATGGCAGCAGGCGACCGTGATGCGTTAAGACAGGTATATGAAGAATATCTGAAGCTGATATTCTCGGTATGCATGAACCAGCTGAGACACAGGGAGTCCGCAGAGGACGTGGCTTCGGAATTCTTTATACGACTCTTCAGATCCGCCGCTACGTTCAGGCCGAACGGTCATCATAAGGCCTGGATGATCACCATCGCAAAGAATATGTGCATAGATTATATGCGGAAGAACGGGCGCGAGATGGCGGTACTGGATGAGGGCTACAGGGATGATCCGGAGGGACCGGGACAGGAGCTTTCGGTGGATCAGCAGGATACGTCATCAGGAATACTTATGTTTCAGCAGGAGAAGGAAGCCATGGCGGATCAGGTGGTTAACCATCTGACCCTTGAGGCTGCCATGAAACTGCTGTCGGCCGTTGAGAAGGAGATCATCGACTTGAAGCTGTCGGGAGGTTTTACCTTCAGGGAGATCGCCGAGATGATGTCCATGCCCCAGGGAACGGTGGCGTGGCACTATAACGAAGGAATAAAAAAACTAAGGAGGTATTGTCAGCATGAATGACCTGAAGGAAAAAAAGAATATGTCTGATGTTGAGCAGGAATACCTCCGCATGGTAGATGAGGAGACTCCGGATCTGTGGAACAGGATAGAAGCAGGTCTTAATGAAAATAATTACCCGGCCGATCAGGGGTTCTTTGAACCTCAGGAGGTGAAGGAAGTAAAGAAACGCCCGAAATACGGGCTTATCATTTCAGGTATTGCAGTAGCGGCGGCTGTGCTGTTCATTTCCATATTTGCTCTCACAGGCGGCTTCGGAAGAAAGAAGAATGAAAGCTCAAAGGGGGAGCAGACTTATAAGCCGAATTTCGCCTTCGATAGTGAAAATGCCGGAATGAACGACAGCGTTGCTGCTGACAGTACAAACGATGATAAGAAAAAAGCAACGATTAAGCCTGAACCCGCCCAGGAGGCTGCTGATGAGGGGGCAGAAGATGATCATGACAGCGGTCAGAAAAGGGATGCCCAGGAGCAGATAGCCGGAGAGAAAGCGACGGAAGCGGAATCGCAGATGGATGAGCCTGCGATATCGGCTGAAACGAATACGGAAGCACAGCGTGAAGAATCCGTAAATCCCACATTAAACGGCGGCAGTGGAAAAGAAAACTACATAATCAATGAGATGGTGGATGCACTGGATAATGACAGCCTGAAAACGAACAGGGCGAATGCGGACACGGGAAAAGGTACGGCCAAGGTGCTGAAGGTCGGTGATGCAGCTCCTGATTTTACGATAGAGCTCCTTGGCGGCGGCACATTTCATATGGCAGATTATGATGATCAGATAGTTGTTCTGGATTTCTGGGCTACATGGTGCGGTACCTGTGTTGCCGGACTGCCTGTCATTGCAAGACTTGAAAATGAGGGGCTGGAAGGAGTGAAGGTACTCAGTGTTGATCTCGGGGATCCTGAAAGCGAAGTGGAATGGACCCTGAAGGAAGGCGGCTTCAGCCTTACTGTGGGACTTGACAGTCAGGGAAAGGTATCTAATTATTATCCCTCGGTATACATACCGTATACACTGGTGATCGACCATGGAGTGGTTGCGGCCATAGTGGATGTGTATGATCCGGATGAACTGTATCCGGCTCTGAAAAAAGCGATTGAGGACTGCCGTAAATAGATATGACAGGGATAGATTATATGAAGGAACGGAAGAAATGGATCCTTTGGGGCGTGCTTCTTACCGTGGCCCTCTTCCTGATAGTCTTCGGACTGGTTCGGGGAGGATTTCAGGATGTGATGAACAAGGCGACGCTGATATGCCTGGAGTGCATAGGGATCGGATGATCTTTAAATGAAGAAGGAAGAAATAAAGAAAAAGAAGATTGAAAAAAGGCATTTTATACAGCTTATCGCGGCGGTGCTGTATAACTGTAACATTACGGGCTTCATGAAGGGAAGCATTTATAAAGGAAGTGTCAAGGGGCTGTGCGTTCCGGGACTGAACTGCTATTCATGTCCCGGAGCCATAGCCTCCTGTCCTTTGGGGAGCCTACAGAGCGGCCTTACGTCATACAGATTCCGTTTCCCTTACTATGTCCTGGGAACCCTGATACTGTTCGGGCTGCTTCTGGGACGGGTGATCTGCGGATTCCTGTGCCCCTTTGGCTTCCTGCAGGATCTGCTTCATAAGATCCCGGTGCCTAAGATAAAGAAGAATAAGGTCACCAGAGCACTGACGTATCTCAAGTATGTTGTCCTGGTGCTTTTTGTGATCCTTGTTCCGGTCATCAATCTGGTACCCGGATTCTGCAAATACATATGTCCGGCAGGAACGCTTGAGGCAGGGATTCCGCTCACCGCGGCAGATGAGACACTGAGATCGGCTGCGGGCTTCCTTTTTTCCTGGAAGGTATATATAGCAGTCGTGATCCTCATTCTGTGTGTATTCTGCTATCGCGCTTTCTGCAGATTTCTGTGTCCGCTGGGTGCGGTTTATTCCCTTTTCAATCCCATATCCTTTTTCGGGATAAGAGTGGATCAGGATAAATGCATTCACTGCAACGCCTGTGTTAAGGCATGCAGGATGGATGTGAAGAAGGTATGTGACAGGGAATGCATACATTGCGGAAAATGCAGGAATGTATGTCCCGTGGATGCCATCCATTACGGAGTGAGGAAGATACATACTAAGGAACAAGCCGGGGAAGAATCCTGACCTGTCATAAAGCAGCTTTGACAGTAACCGGGTTTATTCTTTACTGTCAGTAACCGGTCACATAGTCTGTCTTTACATTGCCGTTGACATTCCCCTCCGCAAGGTTGTAGAATATGTAGGAATTCTGTATTGCTGCGGACAATGAGCCGGGCGGACATGGTTCATTTGGCGAATGTCGCGAGGGCCAAATACCCCGCCCTCCGGGGCGGACAAATTTTAAATAGAAGCTGAGTCATGCCCGGCTGTCTGCGGCGGGGCAAATGGCTATACAAAGGACAAGACGATGAAGATCGGATTATATGATTCCGGCATAGGGGGACTTTCGGTACTCCAGGAGGCTTACCATCTGCTGCCGGATGAAGAATACATATTTTACGCGGATACGGATCATGTGCCCTATGGACTTAAGACCTCCGAGGAGATACTGCAGTATGCAGGTGAGAGCGTGGGCTTCCTGATCGAAAAAGGAGTGGACGCTGTGGTCATTGCCTGCAACACGGCGACATCAGTGGCGGTAAAGCCACTGCGGGAAAGGTTCGAGCTGCCGATCATCAGTATGGAGCCGGCCGTAAAGCCGGCGGTGGAGTATCTTGATGCCGCATCGGAGGAGAGCGAGGATAAGCGCGTTCTGGTCATAGCCACCCCTGTAACTCTCCGGGAGGAAAAGCTGCGCAGACTGATAGAACGTGTTGATGTACGCCACAGAGTTGATCTTCTGCCCATGCCCCGGCTTGTGGAATTTGCCGAGAAGGAGCAGTTCGGCAGTGAAGAGACGAAAGCTTATCTGAAAGAACGTTTTGCAGGGTTAAATACTGAAAAATACGGCGCACTCGTTCTGGGGTGTACGCATTTCAATTATTTTAAAGATATGTACAAGTCGTTTTTCCCTGAAAATACACGGATCTTCGACGGGAATGAGGGAACCATCCGCCAGCTTGCGCGCCGCCTGTCGCTTTCACCGGTTAATAATGACGGTGACATGATGGAGCATATCGAAGCGGATGACATAGTAAAAAGAACCGAATATTATACATCCGGAAGAAGGGTGGATAACCCGGAAGTACTGGAGCATTTCAGGAGACTGCACGTCAGACTTGAAGATATGAGATGCCTGCGGTAGACAGGTGTATATGATAAGGCAGGGGGGAGTTCCCTCCTGTTTTTCTGTTTGCACGAGCAAATATCCGGCCGGAACTATCGCTGAGTAAAAAAAAAGAAATCAGGCGGGACAATCTGATATAATAATGATTGTGTCGATAATAAAACTTCAGGGAGTTTGGAATAATATGGCAGAGTATAAAAAGAAATCAAATCCTAAGGCGCTTTTTCCCATTGCTGTCTTTCTGATCCTGTATCTGGGAAACGGGATTTATTTTGAATATATCAATCCTTCGGAAGGCGTCATGGGCTTCTACGTGGTTTCGGTGGTCCTGGCATTTTCCATTTCCCTGATCGTGGCCTTTCTGCAGAACCGCGCTATCGGTTTTAATGAGAAGATCCATATCTGTGCGAAGGGTATCGGTGATGACAATATCGTGATCATGCTGTTTATATTCATTCTGGCCGGCGCTTTCAGCGGAATTGCCGGTGCAGCGGGAGGAGCCGGCAGCACGGCAAATCTTCTTCTCAGCATTATTCCCGGGAGGTTTGCAATTCCGGGGCTTTTCCTCATTTCATGCCTTATATCCATGGCCATGGGAACCAGTGTCGGCACCATCAGCGTCCTTGCGCCCATTGCTGTTGAGGTGTCGAAAAACGGCGACCTTTCCCTGCCGTTATGTGTCGGTGTTGTAGTGGGCGGAGCCATGTTCGGAGATAATCTCTCGTTCATTTCCGATACCACCATTGCGGCTACAAAGACCCAGGGCGTGGAAATGAAGGATAAGTTCCGCGCTAATATTCGTATCGCTGCGCCTGCTGCCGCGATCACACTGATCATTCTGATCGTTTACGCTTTAACAACCGGCGGGGCTGCCATCGCTGAAACGGATTATAATATCTGGCAGGCGCTTCCTTACTTTGTCGTGCTGATCCTGTCCGTCATGGGTATCAATGTCTTTCTGGTGCTGATCTCCGGCTGCATTCTTTTTACGCTGGTGGGTTCACTCACGGGGGCGGTGACCTATTCCACGGCGCTGTCGTCTATGGGAGCGGGGATCTCCGGCATGTTTGAGACCATGATAGTCACGATCCTGGTCGCATCCATTGCCGCGCTGATCAGGGAAAATGGAGGCTTTGAGGCGGTTCTGTCACTGATCCGCAGGAAGGCCGGATCTAAGCGCGGAGGCATGTTCGGGATTGCATTTCTCACGATTTTTATGGACATTGCTACAGCCAATAATACCGTGGCCATTGTCATCGCGGCGCCCATCGCCAGGGCCATCAGCCGGGAATACGGTGTGGAGCCGAGGAAGGTGGCGTCTCTGCTGGATACCTGCTCCTGCATTGCCCAGGGCATCATTCCCTATGGCGCGCAGTTGCTGGTGGCAGCGAATCTGGCCGGAATTGCCAGCTTTAACCTTATTCCTTTTCTGATCTACCCCTTTATTTTGATCGTTTTTGTCATCATTTCCATCGTGAGAGATAAGAAGGAAAGGGTAAAGCTCTTTGATCAGGTGCCCTGTCTGAAGGGGAAGAGGGTGACGGTGAAACGGGTGACCCGGGAAGATGAAGAGGGCCTCAGAGAACTGGTGAACAGTGAGGCGGTTTACAGGTATCTTCCGACCTTCCTCTTTGAGAAGAGGTATGAGGATCTGTCATATGTGATCGACCATCTCTATGACGAGTGCCTGGAGGAAAGCCTGATCATGGGCATCTATGTGGACGGAGAGTTTGCCGGTCTGGGCGAATTTTACGGTTATCGCGATGACCTCCATAAAGTCAGTATAGGATACCGCCTGCTGGAGCGGTACTGGGGAAAGGGCATTGCATCGGAGGCACTTTCGCTGATGGTGGATTATCTCTACGGCCAGATGGATATTGAGATCATCGCCGCAAGTACCATGGTGGAGAATCAGGCGTCCGCAGCGGTGCTCAGAAAGAATCATTTTGAACTGGTGGCCCATGCGGCAGACGAGGACTGGGGGTTCGAAACACCGAGAGCCACGGATAAATGGATCCGATAAATGATATGGATTAATTAACTGCTCTAAAAAACTCCTTTCATGATAACGTTTACATTGTCGTTTCACAGCATATGTGTTATAATGAGTTATCGTTTTTGAAGGACGAATTCATTTTTTAAGGAGGGGCAAACATGAAGATCAAAAAAGCGCTTTGTGCAACACTTGCAGCATCATTAATGCTTCCTGTAGTAGCTGTACCGGGACAGGCTGAGGCAGCTCAGGGAAAGTGGAAGCATGGCCAGAAGGGCTGGTGGTATGCATATTCGAATGGCGATTATGCTAAGGACGGCTGGCTTAAGGACAAGGGAAAATGGTATTTCATGAATGAAGAAGGTTACATGGTAACCGGCTGGCAGAAGGATGCAGGTAAGTGGTTTTATCTGGGCGGAAATGGCGCAATGGTAACCGGCTGGAAGAAGATCGACGGTGAATGGTACTATTTTGCCGGCAGCGGCGCAATGGCTAAGGGCTGGAAGAAGATCAAGAACAAATGGTATCTTTTTGAAGGCAGCGGTGCAATGATAACCGGCTGGTATGAGAAAAACGGTGTTCAGTATTATTTCAAGGACAGCGGTGAGATGGCAACCGGAACCGTTGAGATAGAGGGTTCAATCTTTGAATTTGGTGAAGACGGTGCTTATATGCCGGAGGAGGGTCCTATAGATGGCGGCTGGTCAAAGCCTCTTGCGGAAATGGTAGATGAAGAAAAGCAGGCTATTTTTGACAAGGCAACAGAAGAATGGACCGGCTCAAAATTAGAGGCTATGGCGTATCTGGGATACCAGATAGTAGCAGGAAAGAACCATGCTTTCCTCTGCAAGGAGACCCTGGTTCTCGAGAAAGAAGTGCAACACTATGCCATAGTTATTATATATGAGGATCTTCAGGGACAGGCATCCATCAAAGACATTCTCTGCTGCGACGAAATTGAGATTACCGAAGAGGGTCTTGCAGGCGGCTATACCGCACCGGTATCTATCCTGCTTTCAAGCAATGATATCGTGATCGACGAAGCACTGAAGGCATTTTATGCTGCAATGGTAGAGTTTGTCGGCGCGAATTATGATCCTCTTGCTGTTCTTGGTACCCAGGTAGTGGCAGGAACAAATTATCGTATTTTCTGTTTCGGAAAGGGAACAGATGCAGAATCCCAGGCGTTCTTCGCAATTGTTACTGTTTATAAGGATCTTGGCGGCAATTGCACCGTTCAGGATGTGAGTTCATTTGCTAAGAATGAGGGATAAATCAAAGTAATCAGGGGACGTTTCCCGGCATGCCGGGAAGCGTCCCTTTTCTACTGTGATGCTCCAATACTTACTTGATATTTTACCAGGATTGAAGTAATATGATGACAGGGTTATAAGGTCCGGGCGACGCGCTTGCGCGGTCGCCTGAGACCTTGCTTGACACGCAGAACAAGAAGTGTGGGTGCGGCGTGTCATCAGATTAAGTATCTGGGAAGTTATGAAGGAGGGGTGCATCATGACAAAGGATATACAGGTTTTTACACAGAACAGCATTCAGATCACGGAGGGGGACCGCAGGATATATATAGATCCTTATCAGATGAGGCGTGATCATAATAATGCAGATTTCATACTTATCACGCATGACCATTATGATCATTTTTCACCGAATGATATAGCTATGGTGGCATGTGAGAGATCAGTGCTGATCTGCCCTGAAACAATGCTTGAAAAGGCAAAGACGGTAGAACATCTGGTTTCAAAGATATATACTGTTAAGCCGGGAGAGGAATACAACTTTGACGGCTTAAAGCTTGAGACGGTAGCCGCTTATAATATCGGCAGGACCTTCCATCCCAAGTCTGCGGGCTGGGTAGGATATATAATCATAATAGCAGGACAGAGGATCTACGTTGCCGGCGATACGGATGAGACAGCGGAAGCGCTGGATGTTATCTGTGATGTTGCACTTGTTCCAATAGGCGGAACATATACCATGGATGCAAGAGAGGCGGCAAGGCTGATCAATAATATCCGCCCGAAGGTTGCCATTCCCACTCATTACGGCAGCCATGTGGGAAGCAAGCTTGCTGCACAGACCTTCAGAGACTGCGTGGATCTCTCCATACAGGTTGAGGTGAAAATGCTATACTGATATCTGTTCAGTAGCCAAGGCGCGGAGCGCCTCTGGTCGCCTTTCGCTCCGGATGCGTAGCATCCGGAGTCGTAAAGCGCTGAACATTACATTAATAACACAGATGGGGACGGCCCGGAGCCGTCCCCTGTGTCTTTTCGCAAAGCACCGATGTTTTGTATAAGATGAAGGCTCTTTCGATAAGGAGGAAAGAATAATGGCCAGCTGCGATACCTGTGCATATTTTACCTACGATGATGATTATGAAGACTATGTCTGTGACAT
>ONWK01000334.1 GCA_900321505.1 uncultured Eubacteriales bacterium | reverse complement strand
GCTGTATACGGCGAATGCCGCGACATCGACGATTGCGAAGCAATCGGAGATGCCGGCATGGCTCAATAGACTGTTAGTTTTGCACAAGCTTGCTTGCAGGCAAAACAGGACATATTCACTAAAAAACACATGAATAATTAACAGCTATACAGCATATTTCACAAAAGAAATGCATAGTTTTGGTATGACAGACGAAATATCCCTGTGGTATAATAATAAAAAATTGGGCTCTTTTTTGCATGCTCATAATTCTTTATGCTGTGGGCAACGATCCGGGCGGATATGCCTGCGGCGGGGCAATTTGGGAGAAAGGAGGTGAGGTATCATGGGAATGCTCAGCATTGATTTCTTTGGAAGCTATAGTCCGGTAGGCGATGTTATAGTACTGGGAACCTGTTTTGTTTTTGCAGTTCTCATGCATAATGCCTATATCTCCGATTCGGATGCCTACAGCCTGTTCCGTAGGATAATTTTTGTGCTTTATCTTTCAGCAAACTTCAGTATAGTTTTCCATGTCCTTCTGGTCAGACGGGAAACTGTGCCGCATTTTTTCCTGTATTTATTCCTGATACTTTACCATGTTTCCTTATATCTCCAGCTGCTGCTTTATATCCAGTATATGAAGATGCCGCTGCGGATGAACGCGGACACCTTCAAACATATGGTCATTCCGGCGTGTATTGCATTCGGTGTTTGTACATTATACGAGATCATCGCTCCGATCACGGGATGGGGCTTCTATATTACGGAAAATAAAGAGATACATGAAGGCTTCAATTTCTTCCCGGTGGGGTATTGCTATTTTGTCCTTACGATCATGTATCTGCTCATTGCATACAGGAAAAGGGTATACAGGCAGGTTATCAACGGTATCATGTTCAGTACGCTGATATCGTTCCTGATCCTTCTGCTGCAGATACGTAACGATAATTCTTCCTTTACCGTCGCATCGTATCTGTTTCCGGCATTTGCCATCCTGTATATGATACATTCAAATCCGTATGATCTTGAGATAGGCGCAGTCGATGCACTGGCTTTTGAGCAGATCATTGATTACGCTAATAAAAGAGGACGTAAAATGCTGATCATGAGCTTGCTGCTCGTGGACCTTGATATAGAGGGAAAGGAATATCCTGAAGCGATCAAGGACGCCGTAAGACGCTTTGCAGGGGAGTATTTTAAGGGCGCAACCCTGTTCCAGGTTTCCAACGGACGCCTCTTTCTTGTAGTCGATATGTCGAAGAATCCGAGCTATGAACAGATCATCAACAGGATGCTGAACAGCTTTGATGAAGAGTATCCAAAATACAAGCTGGATTACAAGATCATTATTACGCCTACCATGGACCGTATAGTCCACGGTAAGGATTATATCGGTCTTATTCATTATGCGGAGTCCGGGACTGCTCTTGACACCGTGCATATTGTTGATGAAACGGATGTTGAGGAATTCCTGAAGCATAAATACATACTCGAAGAGCTTATGGATATCTGTAAGAAGAAGGATCTTGACGATCCTCGGGTGGAGGTATTCTGCCAGCCGGTTCTGAACATAGAGACCAAGAAATATGATACCGCCGAGGCGTTGATGCGGATCAGCCTTCGTGACACGGGCCGTATATTCCCGGATGTATTCATTCCCATGGCAGAGGAGCACGGACTGATACACCAGCTGAGTCTCATCATACTGCATAAGACATGTGAAAGAATACGTGAAATGATGGTTGAAGGCTATAATATCCAGCGGATATCCATCAACATTTCAGCTCTCGAGCTGAGAGACGATGATTTCTGTAAAGATGTCAGCGAAGTAATAAAGAGCTCCGGAATACCCTTCGGCAAGGTGGCCATAGAGCTTACGGAAAGTCAGAGTGAGAGTGATTTCAGGATCATGAAGAAGAAGATACTGGAGCTGAAGGAGAACGGCATCAAATTTTATCTGGATGATTTCGGTACCGGATATTCCAATTTCGAGAGGATCATGGAGCTTCCCTTCGATATCATTAAGTTTGACCGATCCATGGTACTTGCGAGCAATGCGGATGAGAAGTCCGAGAAAATGGTATCCCATCTGGCCGGCATGTTCAGTGAAATGAACTATTCTGTGCTTTACGAGGGCGTTGAAACCGATACAGACGAAGAGCACTGTGTGAAGATGAATGCAAAATACCTGCAGGGCTATAAGTATTCCAGACCGATCCCCTTGGAACGGCTGACGGAGTATTTTGAGAAGGATGTGTCATAGTATATGGCAGGGGCCTGAGTATAGCAGCTGTTAAAGGATCCTCCGTGCGTATAAGGATGACGGAAGCAGGTTATCCTGAGTGCGGCGGAGGATCTTTTCTTATTCTTTACTTTCATCTTCAAAATTGTTAAAATATCTCTATGTATGCATGCCCGGAGGGCAGAAAGGGAGATAGATAAAAATGTGTGGATTTGCAGGCTTTTTCGGAACCGGAGACTATGACCGTGAGCAGGTGGTCACAGCCATGAGTGAACGGATCAAACACCGCGGACCGGACGGTGACGGAATCTTTGTTGATGACTATATTGCGCTGGGACACCGCAGACTGAGTATCATCGATCTGCAGTATGGTATTCAGCCCATGCACAGCGCGGACGGACGGTATGTGATCGTATTTAACGGTGAGATTTATAACTTCAAGGATATCCGCAGGAAACTTGAAAAGGATCACGGCGTAACATTTCAGACAAATTCCGACACAGAGGCAATACTGCAGACCTACGCGATATATAAGGAGCGTACGGCGTCACTGCTGAGAGGAATGTTTGCTTTTGTACTTTATGATAAGCAGGAACATGTCATGTACGGTGCCCGCGATGCCTTCGGCATCAAGCCCTTCTACTATGGGAAAATGGGTGACACTCTGCTTTTCGGCTCTGAGATCAAGGCATTTCTTGCGCATCCTGAATTTAAGAAGGAAGTGAATAAAGAGGCCCTTAAGATGTACCTCATTTTCCAGTATTCTCCGATGCAGCAGACCATTTTCGAGAATGTTTACAAGCTGGATCCGGGTACCTGGTTTACCTATGACGGAAAAGAACTGAAAAAGGGAACATATTTCTATCCGGGCTTCAGGCCGGTTGAGAGGACTCAGGAGGAGACGGCAGAGGGTATACTCGAAGAGGTTAGGAAGTCTGTGGATTACCACCTTATCGCTGATGTGGAGGTTGGATCCTTCCTGTCCGGCGGCGTGGACTCCAGCTTTATCGCAACCCTTGCAAGACCTGACAAGACTTATTCCGTGGGCTTTGAGGTTGATGATTTCGATGAGAGTCTGGATGCAAAGGCGCTTTGTGACCAGCTTGGAATGAAGAACCGCAGGAGAGAGAT
>ONWK01000331.1 GCA_900321505.1 uncultured Eubacteriales bacterium | reverse complement strand
GGGTGACATGAACAATAATAAACTATATCCTTTTGAAAGAAACAGATATTATCCGGGAAAGATGCTGACATCGGCAGACTTTCAGGCAGAGCAGAATTATCACATCAACAAGGTGAGATTCCTGAACGGACTTATGTACGGAACGGGAGTGGTCTGCGGGCTGGGTGTATTCTCTTTGGACGATCAGTCCGTGCTGATCGAGAGCGGCGCTGCTATCGATGGGCATGGAAGAGAGATCATTGTTGATTCGTCAACCGTAAAAAAACTGTCTGCTATCGAGGGCTTTGATAGTCTTACAGGAGAAATTGCAAGACTCTTTGTACGCTTTAAGGAGCAGGAGATCCATAATGTCTATTCCGTGAACCGTTCGGAGGATGATAAGGAATACGAGTTTAACCGTATTTCGGAGGGCTATGAGCTCTTTCTTCAGGATAAGGATCTCGAAAATGGGGATTATGCTCCGGAGACCGAATTCCTGACGAAGGAGGTTCTCTTTAAGAGCGAGAATTATATCGGTGAGATCCTGATGCCGGCCACTGTCAGCAAGGGAAGGAACGCAAAGATAGTACTGCAGATCCGGAAGCTCAGCTCCGAGAGCGTGGTCTTAAGCTGCAGGGGACTGCTTGAGATGCCGGCCTTTGAAACAGCCTCCGGTGAGCATGAGATAGAGATAGGTATTGAAAATGTGAATCTTCTGGAGGGCAATTCCATAAGGAAGGATTACTGGGTTCACGTGCAGGATACGCCTGCCGTTGTGAGTGAGCTTATCCTGAGGAGCGGTACTGCATTTGCTTTCGAAAATGACAATGCGATCGGTACATCCTCGAACTTTTCACTTCGTGTAATGCTGAGCAAGAGCACTCCTCTGGAACTGGTGAGCAGTGAGACCGGTAAGCTGAATCTCGAGATGCGCGGTATCGGACTGATGGATGATGCGGTGCCGATAGCAGATTTGAAGATCGTAAGAACAGCAAATAATTATCTGATCGATACGATCACCGAGGATACATGCAAGCATTATATCGCAACACCTGCGCAGCTCCTGATGCGCGCTCAGTACATGTCCTATTTTATGAAGGAAACCGAGCTCAGAGAGAATGCAGCAGTCGTGCAGGAACCGGTCGTTTCAGGCAGCAGGAGCACGAAGACGGAATTCTCAAATATTGCTACCGGTACACTTGAGGTTCCTCTCGGAAAGAACGCAAGAGCTGGAGATATCCGTTATTCGGGAGAGATACCCCACGGACTCGGGGGCGGAAATGTATATGTGGATATCGGTTACAGCTATGTCTCCGATAATCCGGAGCTTGAAGCCAATCAGAAGTGCACCTTCTACGGAAATCCGGATCTCTTCAGCCGAAAGAATGAACCTATGACGGATGTTGAGACAGCCGTTAAGGTACTGAACGAAAAAGGAAGCTTTGTAGTTGCGGCACGTCTGCTCAGAGATGTGGATTATCTGACGCTCACCTTCAGGTGGGTGGCTATCAGGTTCCCGTCCGGGGATGAGATGGAACTGACTGAGGATTATTATGACAAGAGTATTTCCGTTGCGACACCGACAGTCATAATGGGTACGAAGGAGAGTCATTTCTTCAGTGTAAGATTTAACAATATGAAAGCAACCGGTATAACCTATGAACTGACATCCCCCGGAAGCGGTGAGATAAGTTCGGACGGTGTATATACGGCACCGTCAAGAGAAGGCGTATATGAGATACGAATCTACTGCACGGAGATGCCGGTTATCTGTACCTACGCATATGCGATCGTCAGAAAGAAGATGATCGGTGATTCTGAGGATGGAGGCAGTTCCGCAGGAGGCAGCGGATACTAGGATAATCTATGACGTTCGAATCGCAAAAAGCCAGCTATACTGTCGTTTCCACCTTGTTCAGCGGGGAGAAGAACTGCTGTTATGTGGCCCGCCTGACCGATGATATGGACGGACGGAGTTTCACTATCATAGCGGTAAGGGATCATGATGCGATCCGTGCGCTGATGGAAGCGGAGAGCAAGATAGTCAGCATAAAGAACAGCCAGATGATAGATACATTTTCCTATGGAAATGATTATGTTCTGGTATTTCCCTATCGTCAGGAACGCCCCCTGAAGACCTTCTTCGTCGGAGAAGCGCTTTCACTGAGCGAGGTAGAGGAGATCGGGACCAACCTGCTGCTTGCCTGCATTTCGGCGTCACTGCCGTATCCGGTGCTGTACCTGCTGCTGGAACAGGGACAGATCAATCTTTCAAAAGACGGAGGGATATTCTTCAGCTACAACATAGATCTGAAGGAAATGGATCTGAGGAAGACGGAGAGGGATTGTACGGTAAAATGCGCGCAGATCCTGCGTGCAATGCTTGCCACGAAGGAAGATGAGAAGAATATCAGTTATGAACTGATCTCCCGTAAATCGGATAATAACAGCTATACCAGCTTTACCGAACTTTACAGGGATCTTAGGATCGCGGCGATGCCTGTTGAAAAAAAGGGCATCATCGTCCGGATCAAAAGCTTTTTCGCCAGAAATGCCGACCTGCTTTTCGGAATACTTTTCTGGGTATGTCTTATACTCGGTATCATAGCGTTGATCATCCTGCTGTCAAATGTCGTATGGGGTGATGTGCCCATTTTAAGGCTTTTTGTCAATACCTTTAAGAATATAGGAACGGAGTCATTGGTGCAATGAATGTAAAGGTGCGAATCCTTCTTAGCATATGCATATTAACAATACTGGGTGCCATCTTCATCGTGGGTGACCTTGTTAATGAGGTGCACCATGATCCGGAGTATACGGCTCAGAGCAGTGCTGTATATACAGATGAATACGGTGTTTTCTTTATGGAAAACTGGAATGATCAGGGGCGGATCTACAGGGTTGATCAGTCGGGAGACGTACTTGCCATGGCAGCATCCGGGAGTATGAATATGGATCGTGGCGAAAAGCTGACCTTTTTCAACGGCAGATTGTATGTACTCTTTTCCTCCGAGAGAACCGATCAGGACGGTACCTATATCACATACCGTATCGCAGCCTATGACCAGGATCTTGATGCCATCGGCGTAACGGAGCTTTTTACCATCGACAGGTCCCTTTCGGTCTGCTCCATCACGGCGGACAGCATGGATATTTATATCTCCGCGTTGTCAGGTAACGGCGCGGATGTCACGGTGTTCGATATACCGGTGAG
>ONWK01000328.1 GCA_900321505.1 uncultured Eubacteriales bacterium | reverse complement strand
CTTAATATTGAATTTCAACCGTGGCTATCCTGTCACGGATTTTCTTTGCCCTGAATGGGCTCTCCCCAGATCTTCATGCTATAGCGAGGGTTTGTGAACGATTTTCTTAAACGTTCACAAAGAGTTATTTTTCGAATTAAAAGAAAAGTAAAATATAGAATGGAGATCTCTAAAAATGAATAATGCCAATTCAAACAACAATAACCACAATATCATCATACGAAAAGAAACCAAAGAAGATTATTACGCTACAGAGCTTTGCACCCTGCGTGCATTCTGGAACATACACGGTCCCGGCTGCAATGAGCATCTGATGATCCATAAACTCCGTGATTCAAAGGATTATCTGCCTGAGATCAGCAGAGTTGCCGAACTGGACGGACAGATCGTCGGCGTGATCATGTATCATAAGGCACGGATAGTTGACGGAGATAAGGAAACCGGGATCATAACCTTCGGCCCGCTGGCCGTGGAGCCCACATGTTTCAACATGGGTATCGGAGGCAAACTCCTTAAAGAAACCCTGGCCCTGGCAAAGGAAGCCGGCTATCCTGGCATCGCTCTCTGCGGTGAACCGGACTATTACCCCAGATACGGCTTTATCCGCGGCAAAGGCTCCGGAATCGAGCATAATCTTTACGGAACACCTGACCCATTTATGATCTATCCTCTGAATGACGGTTTTGAAAAGCTTCGCGGCAAATTCTATGAGGCAGAGATTTTTGAAGAATGTGATGACGAGGAAGAAATCGCCGAATACACAAAGAACTTCCCGTATTACAAACCATTAAAGCTTTCCTGCCAGTGGCTCCACGCTGAAAAGCTCGGCCGGATCTCAGAGGTTCAGAAAAACAGCTTTACGATCCGTTTCTGGGAGAAGGAAATCCCTGCGAAGCTGAAGGGAAGCTTCTACGCGGCCAATGCCGAAGCTCTTCCTCTGGTGGGCGACTATGTAACCTTTACCTATAACCCTTACGGGGATTCAACGATCCTCTCGGTTTGTGAAAGAACCAGTCTGCTTCAGCGTCCGGACCAGGCAAAAACCGGCGTTATGCAGTACATGGCGGCAAATGCGGATTATGCTTTTATTGTCACCTCGCTGAATGAGGACTACAGCTACAACCGTATCGCGCGTTATGTAAGTGTTGCCCTTCAGGGAAATGTTACACCTGTTGTGATCCTGACCAAAGCAGACCTCAGCGAAGATCCCGGACATTATGTGGAAGAGGTAAAGAGCATTTCCGAAAGGGTTCAAGTCCATGCGATCTCCGCCCTGAAAAGTACCGGCATGGAAGAACTGAAAGAGTATTTCATCCCGGGTACCACCATATGCCTGATGGGATCCTCCGGAGCTGGAAAGTCCACTCTGATCAATGCCTTATCCGGTCAGGAGCTTATGAAAACCGGAGAAATCCGCTCGTCGGATTCAACCGGAAAGCATACGACTACCTACAGGAGACTTTTTGAGCTGGAAAACGGAGTTACTATCATTGATACTCCGGGCATGCGCGAGATCGGGATCGCCAACAGTGCGGAAGGTGTAAATGAAACATTTTCCGATATAGAAGATCTTGCATGTCAGTGCCGATTCAGTAACTGCAGACATGATACCGAACCCGGCTGTGCGATAAGAGCAGCGATCAAAGACGGCAGGCTTTCGCAGGAACGTTATGATCTTTATCTCAGTCTGACCACGGAAAATGAGAAGAACTACGCAAAGAAAAAAGAGATTTCAAAATGGATCAAGGCTGAAAAGAAAGCAGGAAAACGCATACGGTAAACCGGTGCGGAAAAGGCGCGTAAAAACAGTCCCCGGGACGGCCGGATGCTGCAGCATCCGGCCGTCCCGGGGATTTATTCAGCGTTGATACCTATTCAGCACCTCTGGCCGTCCTACGACTCCGGATGCGAAGCATCCGGAGTCGTAGGAGCTGAATAATTACCAGTATTGTATTAATTCGTCCGGGCTGCTCCTTCGGAGTCCAATTCCCGGAACATCCGGACAGCTCTCCGGTAGTATAATTCCTCCGCCCGGCGCATGGCTTCTTCCAGCGGCATCCCGGGCTCTGAAGTTGCAAGCAGTCTGGTGATCCCAAAATCCAGCAGTTTCTCTGCTCCTTCTCCGAGAGAACCACAGAGACCGATCACCGGGATCCCGGCAGCCTTTGCTCTCAGCCCCACGCCCTGCATCACCTTGCCGCAGCAGCTCTGTGCATCTGCACGTCCCTCGCCGGTGATCACAAGGTCGGCACCCTTCAGGTATCCGTCAAAACCGATCAGATCCAGTACCGTATCAATCCCGGAACGCATCTCTCCTCCCAGAAAGACAGATAATGCAGCGCCCAATCCGCCGGCCGCTCCGCTTCCCGGAATCGTATCCGCATCCACTCCCAGTTTTTTCAGGATCACATCCCTGTAGTTCTGCATTCCTCTTTCAAGGTCTTCGATAACTTCCGGGCTTCCTCCTTTCTGCGGGCCGTAGACCTTTGTTGCTCCCATATCTCCACATAGAGGATTCGTCACGTCACACATAACGGTCAGCTTCGTATCATTGATCCTCGTATCAAGACCATCGAGATCGATATCGCAGACTTTCTCAAGATCCTCACCCGTTCCCGCCAGTTGATTTCCTGATCCATCAAAGAACCTGATGCCAAGCGCTGCAAGGCACCCCATACCACCGTCATTTGTAGCACTTCCGCCGATAGCGATGGTTATGTCGCGGCTTCCCCGGTTCAACGCGTCCCTGATCAGTTCACCTGTCCCATAGCTTGTTGTGTGCCGCGGATTACGAAGCTCCCCCGGCACCAGCGTAAGGCCGGAGGCTGCTGACATTTCCATGATCACACGTTCCTGATCAAGCCAGCCATAGTATGCTTCCCTTTCTTCCATCAGGGGGCCATGGACCTGCACCATGATCCGTTCTCCATGCTCTGCAGCGAGGACCGCATCCACCGTACCTTCTCCGCCGTCAGCCACCGGAAGGCCGACACAGTCCACCTCTCCAAAGACTTCTTTTGCCGCTTTCTCAAGAAGGCTGCAGATCTTTGCAGAGGATAGTGTTCCTTTAAAACTGTCCGAGGCAAAAATAAATCTCATTGGTATACTCCTTCAATCCTATGACATATTCGATCGAATCCTCTGTCCGGTTATAGCCGAGTCCCCTCAGGTTTTCCATCCCGTATATATCAGACATTTCATCCCGGAATACACCGATTGTTTCGTACTGAGCATTATTCTTTATGAAAAACACCCGGGAAATCCCAGTAAATACCATATAGTTCCTCCGTTTCACCCGATCAATAGTTTTCATTTTGTTCAGTTAACAAACACATTATATCATTTTTTCTACATTATGATATAATGGGAAAAAACCTGTATTAAAATCCCGGTCCTGCAGCCGGTTCATTAAATCGCATAGCAATATCCATTTTTAATCAAGACACGTGAAGGAGCATAATACTATGAAATGTAAGATCTGCGGTTCAGAGGTTTCCGATGGTGCATCGGTTTGTCCGGTCTGCGGTTTTTCATTGACAGATCAACCTGTATCCTCCAAAACCGGGTCTTCATCTGACCAGGTTGAAAAGTCATCATCAAATACACCCAAAAATAAATACCAGCTTGTTGGCGGTAATAATGAAGCATCCAATCCCTTTGGTGCTGATCCCGAAAATGTGGCTGCCAGAACAGCTCCGGTGATCATGGATCCGCAGCCGGGTACATCAGCCTATGATCAACCGCAGTCCGGCTCTTCTGCGTATTATCAGCCGCAGTCCGGTCCTTCGTCTTATGGGTCTGCGGGTGCCTCATTTAGTCCTTATGATCAGCCATCAGGACCTGCGGCTCCTGTGCCTCAGGGCAGATCAGTTAATCAGAATAAATCTCTGATAGTGATAGGTGCCGTCATTGGGGTCGTATTATTCCTCGTATTCTTTGCTTTGTTCAGAGGTAATAAGACCGCCGCAGACGGAACCTATGAATTTTCATATGCCACCGCAAAAGGAGTTTCTGTTTCAAAGGCCGAGCTGATGGCTGACGGAACGAATGTTGAAGACTTTGAGCTGGAGGTAAATGGAAAACGCGGAAAATTCAGCGTAATGGGAAGATCCGCCAGCTGTGACGTGAAGATCGATGGAAGCTCAATATCTTTCGTCAGCGGAAGTGATTCCCTTAACGGAACCTTCGATTCCGAGTCCGGAACGATCACTGTTGAAATGAACGGTGCATATCTTGTATTTAAGAAAAAATAGTATCTATTCAACATCCGGAGTCGTAGGGTGATGATATTTAAAAAACTATCCAGCAAATCGGGGACAGTTCCTTACATATCAGGAACCGTCCCCGATTTTTCATTCAGTACATTTTCATTCATATTTTCTCAGGTCCACGCATACTCCGTTTCTGTCAAAGACCAGCTTTCCGAACATAATATTGCATGCCATTCTGCCATTTCTGTGAAAATAATACTGTTTACCATCTATCGTTCTCAGCCCTGTCGCCGCTTCTCCGGTATCCGGATCAAGATAATACCAGTTATGATTCTCCTTGTACCAGCGCCGCGTCATTTCACCGTCAGAATAGAAATGATATCTCTTCCCTTCGATCTCCTGCCATCCGGTCTTTGCTTCGGGAAGCGGTATTATATACAGATATGACGCGCCCTCGGATGCAGCCTGAGAAAGCGCCACATGCTCCGTCAGCCGCACGCCGTTATGGTTTCCCCTGCCTGCAGCATGATACATCTGATGGATGCCCTCACCGTCTTTCCCGGCATAAAAACCGATATGGCAGTCCCAGCCTGTAGACGGCCAGAAAAAAAGAATGTAGCCTTCCTTCAGCCTGCCGGTCCTTTCCGCTGCAGAAAGCGCACTCTGTATGGAATCGGGATCTGTGATCTCCCCCATATAGTAAACCAGCGTTCTGGGAACCGATGAACCGCCTTCTCCCACCTTCTGTCCCTCTGCCAAATAGTTATACCACCCTGTAGCATTGGTAAAGGAACCGCTTCTTTTTTGAAGCGGACCATATAATCCCTTCATGGTGGCATATGCATTGTCCGTTGACCCGCCATTTGCGTAATACAGCACCGAGGCAGCAAAGCCCGTGCAGTTGTATCCGTATCCCTTACTCTCTCTTCCGTAATACTGACGTTTTCCGTAATTGATACAGGCTGCGGTATCCTGATGGTCTATAGTGTATGATGACTCAGCATATTTCAGCCCGGAAGTCCAGTTCTCCTCTATGGTTTTTATAACACTCTGCCGTGTCACCCTGTCCATTCCAAGATTTACCGTAAAATATTCACCGTCTGGAATATCCTCAGATATCTTAAGTCCCCATCTGAGCACCGGCCACTGAGGCTGCATTACCATTTCTGAAACGGTATTCACCTGTTCACCCGATGCAAAACAATCCTCAGCCGACTTACAAAAGAGCATACAAAAGAGAGATACCATTACCGGAATAAGCCATATTAAACAACATTTCCTTCTGCAGCTCCGCATTATACTTCTCCTGATGGTCAGCAAAAATACCTCAGAGTAAAGACGCTTCCTTTTCCTTTTTCCGACTTTACCGTCACCTTTCCCCCGCCTTCCCTTACGATGCTTGCTGCAAGAGAAAGTCCGATCCCCACAGATTCCTTTGTGGCATTCTTCGCACGGTAGAAACGTTCGAAGATATGAGGCAGATCTTCTTCGGAAATGCCCTCTCCGGTATCACGGATATTCAGTTCCTTGAAAACACTGTTATCTCTGACGGACAGATATACCTTCTCTCCGGCCCTTGAATGCTCCAGGCAGTTCTTTATGATATTGCTGACTGCCTCAAGCTGCCATGCCGTATCTCCCTGCATAGGTATGGGCGCCAGATCCGCCGGATCGATAAGCTCCCCCTTCGGTTCTGATTCCCAGACGATATCAACTCCCGAGATCTCCGAAAGAATACCCAGCTTCTGCACCGCTTCACGGGCAACCTCCGTAAGATCCATTTCCTCCTTCTTCAGAACCACCGTACCCGCGTCGATCCTTGCAAGCTTCAGCAGGGTCTGTACCAGCGAAGATATCCACTCCAGCTGGATACTCATTTCACGAAGGAACTCCCGGCGCAGCTCCGCCGGCATCTCCGGATCATCCAGCAGATTATCCAGATCTATACGTATGGAGGCGATGGGAGTTTTCAGCTGATGTGAAATGTCCGCCAGCCACTTTGAAAGATCCTCGCTCTTTGCCTGCGAATCCTCGGCGGACGTTCTCAGCAGCTGTGTGATCTTGAATATCTCACTCTGCAGCAGTGAAAGCTCACCTTCCCCGGACTCCTCTATCTTAAGATCATATATACCCTTATTCAGATCATCAAAGTATTCCCTGAGCTGCATTACCTCCCTGTGTATCCTTCTTTTCTGAAGGAAAATGTACAGCACAGTCCCCGCGGCCAGCAAAATGAAGCAGCCTCCGTTAAAAAGCACCAGACTCAGCATCATGCTGTCGGATCTTTCCGAATAAAAAAGCCCGTCATACCCGTATTTTTCCATAAGCTTCGAACCGGTAATATACGCAGCCGTATCGCCGGAGCCTTCCTTCAGAAGCTGTATGATCTCCGTGTCCGACAGATCTGTCTTCTCCATAAGCATTCCGACCATTACAGCCGCCTGCCTCCGGTCTTCCTTATTATGTCTGCCTATGATGAATGCATTTCCCCATAGCAGCAAAGCCGCCAGCAACAGCAGAAATGCTGTCACCGGCAGCCACCGCAGCCTGTTTTCAGTTGTAATTGATACCTTTTTTTTCATATCGGAACCATAACTCAGGATGTCTGTTCCTGCATCTCAGCTCTGTATCCCACGCCCTTAACGGTTCTTATGATGTCCGCATCACCGAGCTTCTCTCTGATCCTCTTTATGTAAACCGTAAGCGTGTTGTCCTCAACAAAATTTCCTGCTATATCCCATATTCTCTCCAGGATCTGTTCACGGGTAAGGGTCTGTCCCGCGTTCTGCATCAGCATGTAAAGTATCCTGTACTCAAGCTGGGTAAATTCAACTTCCTTTTCCTTAACGAAGACCTGATCCTTTTCCACATCGATCTCCACATCACCCACAACCAGGCGTTTTTTTGTTTTGCCGGTGCGGCGAAGTACATTTTCAATACGGGAGATCAGTTCCCGGTTCCTGAAGGGCTTCAGGATATACTCATCGGCTCCGAGGTCGAAGCCCATAACAACATCATTTTCTTCATCCCTTGCAGTAAGGAATACAACCGGTGTATCGGTTTCCGCCTTGAGCCTTTTGCAAAGATCGAAGCCGCTTCCGTCCGGAAGATTTACGTCCAGTACGGCCACATCAAAATGCATACGGTCCATACGATCCTCTGCCATGTGTGCCGACATGCATACAACCACCTCATATCCTGCCTGTTCCAGTGTATACTGCAGCCCGCGGATGATCATTGGGCTGTCTTCCACCAGTAATAATTTGATCTTCATGTGATTCCCTCCGCTTTTTTCTGTGGAGCATTAGTTTCAGACTTCTATACTATACCACGACGACCCTCAAAAATCATCAAGGAGTTCTAATAATTTCTGACTCTTATAGCCTCAATGATATTCTGCTTTCTGATCCTGCTGACCGCCGTAAACATGATGATACCTACTATGAAGGCAACTGCGAAAACCGCTATCACCATAGCCTTCCAGGGAAAGAGATAGGTATAACTGAACTGGCTTTTCACCGCAAGATGCACAAGATAGGAAAGTACTGCACCCAGCGGGAGCCCGAACAGAACCGATTTCAGCGAAACAAGGATACCTTCCGCACGTATCATCCGCGAGAAGTCCTTCTGGGTCATACCTATGGACCGCAGCATTGCAAATTCCCTTCTGCGAAGGTTCATATTAGTATTGACCGTATTGATCACATTAGTAACTGCGATCAGTGTGATCACTATGATAAAGCCATACAGGAATATCTCGAGCACGAGTATCATCCTGTCATTTCCCTTCTGCTGTTCATACAGGTTGTTGATACGGTAGATCAGTTCCCCGTTGTTCCACGAATCCACAGTATCTGCGGTAAGTCCCGGATCCTCAGCATCGACATAAAGCGAGGTAACCCAGATGTTGCCGGGCATTTTATCAAAATGTTTCTCGGATACCAGCAGAAATGTACCTCCCTCGCTATGGAATATGGAACCGAGTCCGGCCGGAAGAGACTCCTCATCTACCAGCTTTACCACCCTGCAGCTGCTCATCCCCCATTCCGTTTCATATTCTTCATCATCGGACGTTTTCTTATCATTCCGGGCATAAAGATATTCTACTGTATCACCTTCTTTTATGGAGGTAGCTCTCATGCTGCTCTTTATGTCGCCTTCGTAATAATCGATCCGGTCGGCAAGAACCGCCGCATTGTCAATATCCCCGGAAGATACGCCCAGCTTATTCAGATATTCGTTGAAATCCTTTTCCGGGACTATTATCATTTCAACTGCGGTATACGGGTGCTCCAGCATTTCTCTGTCAAGATTCTCCGGATATCCGGAACCGGAATTCTCTGTAACGGCATATTCACCCCCATATTCATTCATCTGTGCATTTAGCTCCGCGGAGCCATAGATATCAGTTCTGAAATGAGCTTCCGTAACTGTTCCGTAGAAGGACTCCTTTATCCCGGACAGAGACCGGACTTTTTCATAGGCCTCCCTCACCCTGTCATTTCCGCTTTCCTCCTGATCTCCGATATAATTAATTACCAGATTGGTGTCATACCTTGTATATACTTCGCCCACCAGTTTCTTTCCGTAACCCACAAAACCTGCAATGGCTATAAAAACAGCCACTGCAATGACCAGGGAGACAACTGTCGTCCTGTATTTCTTCCTGCTCCGCTTCAGATTCTTCTCTGCTATTACACCGCCTATCCCGAAAAGCCTTGAAGTAATTTTTTTCGTGCCGAGTTTTTTTGGATCAAGCTTTATGTCGCTTCCGCCCCGGATGATCTCGATGGGAGTGATCCTGGCGGCATCTCTTGCCGGTTTAAGTGCAGAGAGGAGAATGGTTACCGCTGAAAGAAGAACCGTAAATACAGCCACCCACCAGGGGAAGGTGTAGATCATCTCCATGCTCATCATTTCACCAATCAGAAGGTTCACGATCTGATCCAGCACCCAGATGACAAAGGCACCCAGTGCAAGTCCCGCAGCGGTTCCGATCAGGAATATGTAAAATCCTTCGCGGAATACGATCCCCCTTATCTGACGTTTCGTAGCGCCCACACTGGCCAGCATTCCGAACTGGGTCTTCTTATCCTCCACCGAGATCCTGAAGCTGTTGGAAATGATGAAGATACTGGTACCCATAATGATAACGCTTATTATCAGGCCAAGTCCTACGATCATCTTCATACCGGAATCGTTCAGTCCGCCTTCATAACGAACCAGCATATTCGTCGCATAATCATATGACCCGTCACCGGCAGCAGACATTGCTGATCCTATGTTGTCCATGTACTCCGAAAACTTCGATGGGCTGTCAAAACGGATAAACACATCCGTGTATTTACCCCTGAAGGTTTCATCCAGAACCATCCCGGTGTAGCCGGCGCCTATATTGGAATTCAAGGCTATACCAACTATGGTATACTTACTGTAGCCGGCAGGGATAAAGACCTCTTCATCTGCATAGGACCAGCCGTTATATTCATACTCGTAGCCCTCCTCTGTGCGGATGATCCTGTCTCCCACTTCGAAAGTTACTGTATCCCCGACCTTTGGTGCATTTTCCGTTCTCGCATATTCAGCCGATATAAGCATCTCCGAAGGGTTCTCCGGAAGCCTCCCCTCCTCCACTTTAATATTCATCTGAGAAAAGAACTCTTTATTACAGCCATAAATGCTGAGATACTGCTCAAAGCCGTACTTCAGGCCCAGCTCCACGAAGCCCAGATGCTGGGAGACGCCGGCCTTTTCCACATGAGCATTATTCATAAGGACATCATACTGTTCCTCATTTCTCACTCCGTAGTTTACATGCCAGTCACCGGTGTTTTCCTTGTAGTCATGAATGATAGACTGCCGGAAGGTAGCCACCATTCCGACAACCGTACAGATCAGCGCGGTTGAAAGCATAACGCCGATGATGGTCACTATGGTACGCTTTTTATTACGGGAGATATTTCTCCTGGTAAAATTCTTTATAATATTCACGATCTGACCCTCTTCCTTTTACTGTTTCTGCTTTGTATCGCGAACTATGCGCCCGTCGGAAATGGTTATGACCCGTTCCGCCTGAGCTGCGATCTCAAGATCGTGAGTTATTATGATAATGGTCTGTCCCGTAGTCTGATTGGCCCGCTGCAAAAGCGCTATGATCTCATCTCCCGCCTTCTTATCAAGATTTCCGGTAAGCTCATCCGCCAGAATGATAGCGGGATGATTAACAAGAGCGCGTCCTATGGCAACCCGCTGCTGCTGTCCTCCGGACATCTGACTGGGAAGATGCTTCTCTCTTCCCTCGAGTCCGAGACTGCTGATAAGCTCCGCCATCTGTTCGCTGCTGACTTCCTTTCCGTCCAGATTACAGGGAAGCGCAATGTTCTCCTCTGCCGTCAGCACAGGAATAAGATTATAGAACTGATATATCAGTCCCACCTGCCTTCTTCTGAAGATGGCAAGGGTATCGTCATTCTGATCATAGATATCCACACCGTCTATAAAAACCTTTCCCGAAGTCGGACGGTCAACGCCTCCCAGAAGATGCAGCAGAGTTGACTTTCCGCTTCCGGAAGCTCCGATGATACAAAGGAACTCACCCTTTTCAACCGAAAAGCTCACATCATCCACTGCCCGGACCTCTGTCTCTCCGGAACCGTAAATCTTTGATAAATGCTCAACACGTAAGATCTCCATAAAAAAACTCTCCCTTTTTTGAAATGCAGTTAACCTCTGATGGTAATCTATCATTCCAAAGTGACTTTAAAGTGACAAAGGGGACGGTTCCGAGTTGTCATGGAACCGTCCCCTTATGGGCCGCTATATTATGTCCAAAGCTTTGCCTTTGCTTCGGCTGTAAGTCCTGCCCTCTGATCATAGAACAGGCTTGTGGAGGATGTGCCCTTTGTTACGTACCAGCGGGCACTTCCGTCAAATCTTGAAAGCTCTATATTTACCTTATTTCCGGCAGCGTTGCTCTGTACCCAGTAAACTATATTGAGCCGTCCCAGCTGCTGAAGAGTCTGGCTGTTGAGGGTATTCGTATTCGGATCATTATAGTGAAGCTGAACCGTAAGCGGCTGAGCCGGATGGAAGCCGTTTGAAGCTACAGAGCCTGCAAAATAAGCTCTTGGCAGCCAGCGGTATTCATCGCTTTTGATCCTGTCGTTGAAATAGGTATCCCAGCCTGCCCTGCCCGATGCGCCGCCTTCGGTAAAGCCTCTTCCGAAGGGTTCGATGTCCGCATAAAGATATTTCATCATATCCATGCCGATATCATAATCCGCCGTAAGACACATCACCGCATATACCCAGTAGGCACATATGCTTCCGGGATCGGATACATCCACTGCCGCCTTAAGCTCCTCAAGACTCTCAGGTGCCGGATCCTTCAGTACGATCTGCCTGTCACATTTCCAGCCCGGCTGAAGTATCATCGGACCGCCCCCGCCGGAATAAGCATTTGCTGCAGCAGCTGCCGCTGCCGGATCGACAGCACTCATCACCTTGTCAAATAACCCCATAGTATACCTCCTTATTCACTTATCCACCGTTTTAAAGTTCAGCTCATACAGAACCTGGTATTATACATTGATCTCCGCCGTTAAGCCCAGCAGTTCTCTGTTTGCCTCCAATACGGGACGGATCACCTCTTCAATGAATTCCTCCGTCTGCTGCGGCGCACGGCCTACATACAGCTTCGGCTCCATCAGTGCCTCCAGCTCCTCGAGGCTCCTGTGAAATGCAGGATCTGCAGCGATCAGGCTGAGCAGATTATTCGGCTTACCCTCCTGCTTAACCTGGCGTCCGGCCTCCATGGAGTAAGATCTTATCTTCTCATGCAGCTCCTGGCGGTCTCCGCCGGCCTTTACCGCATCCATCATTATATTCTCGGTTGCCATGAAGGGGATCTCCTCCATGAAGTGCTTTGTTATAACCTTATCATAAACCACCAGGCCGTCCACAACATTCAGATAGAGATCAAGAATACCGTCGATGGCAAGGAAGCCCTCGGGAACCGAAAGCCGCTTATTTGCCGAGTCATCCAGAGTTCTCTCAAACCACTGTGTCGCAGCAACCAGAGCCGGATTCATTGCATCGCTGATCACATAATCCGCAAGTGATGCGATACGCTCGGATCTCATGGGATTTCTCTTATAGGCCATAGCCGAAGAACCGATCTGATTCTTCTCGAAGGGTTCCTCGATCTCCTTCAGATGCTGAAGTAGACGGATATCATTTGTGAACTTATGCGCGCTCTGAGCAATACCTGCAAGAACGTTCAGCACTCTCGAATCAACCTTCCGGCTGTAGGTCTGTCCGGATACGGGATAGACACCGTCAAAGCCCATCTTCTCTGCGATACGCTCATCCAGACGGCGTACCTTCGCGTGATCCCCGTTGAAAAGCTCAAGGAAGCTGGCCTGTGTTCCCGTAGTTCCCTTGGAGCCCAGAAGCTTCTGCTGACTTATCATATATTCAACATCCTGAAGATCCAGATAGAGATCATGGAGCCAGAGTGTTGCACGCTTCCCTACCGTTGTAGGCTGTGCCGGCTGGAAATGCGTAAAGGCAAGGGTCGGCAGGTCCTTGTATTTCATGGCAAATGCCGCCAGCTCATTCATCACGTTCAGCAGCTTCTTCCTCACCAGAAGCAGGGCCTCCGTCATGATGATGACATCTGTATTATCACCTACATAGCAGCTTGTAGCCCCGAGATGAATGATCCCGGCCGCCTTCGGGCACTGCTGTCCGTAAGCATACACATGTGACATGACATCATGCCGCACTTCCTTCTCACGGGCCTTAGCCACTTCATAATTAATGTTTTCAGAATTAGCCTTAAGCTCTTCCAGCATATCATCCGTGATACGCGGACTTCCGTCCTCTGCGGTCAGTCCCAGCTCCTGCTCGGTCTCCGCAAGGGCGATCCAAAGCTTACGCCAGGTACGGAATTTCTTATCCGGTGAGAAAATGTACTGCATCTCCTTACTTGCATACCGCTCCGAAAGCGGACTCACATATTTGTCACTCATAATGATCCTCCTAAATAAAAATGCGCCGTTTGTGTCCCCGGGACACACAAAAACATTGTAACACATCATTCTTAACCTCGACAAGCATAAACCTATGTGTTATAACTATTCTGGTAACTGCTATGCTCCAGGGGCTCCGGATGCTCTTACTCCGGTGTGCCGGAGCCGAACAGTTATATGGTCCTAACGTCCATCATTCAGGATACACGTTACGGATCATCCAGTAAAACCCTGAGTTATACACCCCCGGAGGAGCATTATATGGTTAAATGGGTAATAGTCGTAGATGATGATATTTCAAATCTCAAGGTGGCCGGCCACATACTGAACCAGCACGGCATCAGAGCCACCTGTATAAAATCCGGCCCGTCGCTTTTAAAATATGTCGGCGACGGAAATATCCCCGATCTTATCCTTCTTGATATCAACATGCCTGAAATGGACGGCTTTGAGACTCTTGAACGGCTGCGCGATCTGGAAAAGAAATCGTCCATCGATGAGATCCCCGTTATCTTTCTTACCGCAGCGGAAGGTTCGGAGACCGAAAGCCGCGGTTTTGAAGTGGGCGTTTCCGACTATATCCGCAAACCCTTTAATCCTGAAGTACTGCTCCGCCGTATCGGAAATATCGTAGACCGCCAGGAGGAGCTTCATACCCTGAAGAGCGAAGCCACCACGGACCAGCTTACTGGCTTTCTGAACAAGTCCGCAACAGGTACCGAGCTTTCCGCGCTCTGTGCCTCCGAAGAAGGCACCCTGGCCATGATCGACCTGGATTCCTTCAAGCTTGTCAACGACATTCACGGCCATGATATGGGTGACCGTATACTCATCACCTTTTCCGAGATCATAAAAAAGAATGCCCCGGAGGGAAGCCGCCACGGAAGGATAGGCGGTGACGAATTTGTTTCCTTCCTCACCGGTATGAAAAGCAAAAAGGATCTGGTGCATTTCACACAGCTTCTCAATGATGAGCTCGTGGCTGAAGCAAAGAAGCTCATGGGTGAGGATATGGATATTCCTCTCGGTGCCTCCGTCGGCGCCGTTATGGTACCCCGCCACGGCAATGTATATGATGCTCTTCTGAAATATGCGGACAAGGCTCTTTATACCGTAAAGAAAAACGGAAAGCATGGCTGCCTGTATTACCGCGCGGAGGAATACTCCGATGACGAGCTGAACCGCAACAGGCTGGATATCAATACCATTTCCGAAATCCTCGGAGAGCGTACCATCCCGGATGTGGCGCTGCAGCTTGATAAGGAAGCATTTTCCTATGTTTACCGCTATGTAATGCGTTACAATCTCCGCAACTGCCGTACCGCAGGCAAGCTTCTCTTCACTCTCGACAAGCCTGAGAACGTAGATGAACAAGCCTACATGGAGTACTGTGACGAGTTCGGCAACCATATCCGCGGATCACTGAGAAAATCCGACATCTTCATGCGCACCCGTTTCAACCAGTATTTTGTATTTCTCACTGAAGTACGTGAAGACTCTCTGGATATGGTGGGCGATCAGCTCATCCGCCATTGGAATGAGAAGAACAGCGGAAAGCTGATCATTTCCGTTGAAACTCATTTTGAAGAGTATGAAATGCGCCGCAGCGGAGGGAACCGCAATGAAGAATGACAATAAGGATGGTGCCCTCTATAATTCCGCTCATCTGAGTATTCTTATCACATATACGCTTTTTGTCATCATACTGTCCGCCGAATCCCTGCTCATGCACTGGGAGATCTGGGCAGTGATCCTGCTTATCGTCGGCCTTGCAGCCAGCTGGATAATGCATCTTTCCAATACCGGGACTGCAGGCAACAGGATACAGGTATATTCACTTCTTATGATGTGTACATATTTCTTTTACGGTACTCATGAGACCAGCACCTTTGATCTCGCCATAGTAATGAGTGCCGTAATTGTTTTGTTCACACTTTCCGGTATAAAAGCTCTTATCACACTCTGCCAGGTCACATACTTTATCACCATGGCTTACGAGCTGATCAACATGGTTGTAAACGGCAGGGAATTCGATGCTCTTGTCATTTCCCGGATCCTGCTCCATCTGGCCATGATCATCGTGCTCGGCAAGCTGGCAAAGATAATCATCGACCGCTGGTCACGCATACTTGCAAACTCAAAGGATGAGGTGGAGAAGCTGACAGATGCCACCGAACGTCTGAATGATTTCCTTGCAAATGTATCTCATGAGCTCCGTACCCCCATCAATGCCGTTATAGGTCTTTCCGGCGTATGTCTGGAAAAGGAACAGGATCCTGAGGTACGTGAAAGCCTGAATGAGATACGCAGCGCAGGCCGCCGTATATCCGATCAGATCAGCGATATTCTGGATTATTCCGAGATCGACAGGAATGACCTGGCTATAAACTATGAGGATTATATGCTGTCCTCAGTCCTTCACGATCTTGTTACCGAGCTGAGACCGGTAAAGCCCCGGGATATCGAGCTGGTCATCGATGTTGATCCGGCCATTCCCGCTGTAATGAATACCGACGTTGCCAAGCTGAAGAAGATACTTAAGGCACTTATATCCAACGGTCTTAAATATACCGAATCCGGCGGCGTCTATGTCCGGATCACCTCTGAACTGCAGAACTACGGTGTAAACCTCCGGCTTGAGATCTCCGATACGGGTATAGGCATGACGGAGGAGGAACTTGAAAGAGTTACCGAGCAGTTCTACCAGTCCGATTCCGGCAGGACCCGTGCTGCAGGCGGACTTGGTCTCGGAATCTGCATAGTTAACGGTTTTGTATCTGCCCTCGGCGGCTTCATGACCATTTCCAGCCGGAAGGGCGAAGGAACAAGAGTACATGTGAGCATTCCCCAGAAGGTGATCGATCCGGGAAGCTGTATGTCGGTTGCGGACAGAGACCGTCTCTGTATCGGAGCATTTCTCCATTTCGACAAATATTCCAATCCGAATGTACGTGAATACTATAATTCCATGGTCCGCAATATCGTTGTGGGACTGGGTGTTCAGATGCACAGAGTCGATAATGTGGGCAATCTGAAGCGGCTTGTGGATTCCACCTCCCTGACCCATCTCTTTATTGCCGATATCGAATATGAAGCAAATAAGCAGTACATCGAAGAGCTTTCCAGAAAAATGGTAGTGGCTGTGGTTGCGGCCTCGGAATTCAGTCTTCCGGAAAACTCCTGGGCAAAGCTTATGGAGAAGCCCTTCTACTGCTTCCCCGTCACAACCATACTTAATATGAGTCTCCGGGATCTTACCGCCCATAAGGAAGGCCGGATGATGCTGAAAGGGATCCGGGCTCTGGTAGTCGATGATGAGCCCATGAACCTGACCGTTGCCACCAGCATACTGAAGCGCTACGGTATGATCATTTCCACCGCCGCTTCCGGTGCTGAATCCATAGAGCTCTGCAAATCCAATGAATATGATATAGTCTTCATGGATCATATGATGCAGGGCATGGACGGCGTAGAAGCAATGAAGCATATCAGGGCTGCCAATCAGGGCAGCGGAAGGGATTTTCCCATAGTGGCCCTTACCGCAAATGCAATGAGTACCGCAAAGCAGATGTTCCTCGCCGAAGGCTTCGACGGCTTCGTAAGCAAGCCTATCGAGCTTGAGGAGCTGGAGCGGGTAATGAGCAGAGTTCTTCCCAGGGACCGCATAACCTATGAGCATGAAGACGCAGCAGCCGCCGATCCCGGAGCAGCCATTCATACCAAAGCTGTCTCTGATCCCGAAGCAGCCGCAGCTTCTTCTCCGGAGGAAATGATCCCTGAAGAGGATACTGCTCCAGATCTGCTGCGGGAATTCACAAAGCTGGGGATCGATACCGCGGCGGGTCTCCACTACTGTAATCAGGATGAAGAATTCTATTATTCCCTTCTTCTGCAATATGCGGGAGACATGGAAAAGAAGCTTTCACTCCTTGAGCAGTATCGTACTGAGAAAAACTATCCGGATTATGCGATCCACATCCATTCCATCAAGAGCACATCCAAAATGATAGGAGCCACGGAGCTTTCAGAGGAAGCCCGGGAGCTGGAGCTTGCAGCAAAGGAAGGAAATGAAGCAGTTATCGAAGCAAAGCATGACACGGTTATCCGTGAGCTGGAAAGCCTCACAAAAGCCCTTCTCTCTCTTCTCGGGGAAAGCAGTGCTGCAGATGAAGAAACAGCGGAGCCGGCCGATGACGACATCCTTGAGTTTCCGGCCGCCGATGATGATATCATGGAATTTCCCATGCTCTGACCTGACAAATATGAAAGTGACTTTTATGTGCGGAGGACCACCTAATGATCCTGAAAAAATTAAGGGAAAAAATAACAGACAGTAACATCCATATCAGGAAAAGGCTGTTCGTGCTCAGTATTTTCATTACGGTAGCCGCCCTGTCGGTAACTCTTGTGGAGGTTGCCCTGACAGACCCGTCAGTTGCAAATGTATTTCTTCTTGCTCTGGGAATCCTGGTTACGATCACTGTTGCATTCTTTTCCGTAAAATATGACCATGTCCGTGCTGCCGCTGTTGTGGCATCCATATTCATGGGCTTCATATACTTCCCTCTTACCTTCTTCTGGGGAGGAGGGATCAACGGAGACGCACCCCTGTGGTGTCTCTTCTCCATACTGTTCATGAGTATGATACTCAGCGGTAAAACCAAGATAGTTTTCGTTATCCTTGAATTCCTGACTGCAGGAGTATGCTACTACTTCGGATATACATATCCGGATTATATCCTTCAGAATTCGGAGATCATGGCGCACCGTTACTCATTTATCGCACTGATCATTACCGGTACTGCCATCAGCCTTATGGTCGAGCTTGAGATCAGCCTTTAT
>ONWK01000383.1 GCA_900321505.1 uncultured Eubacteriales bacterium | reverse complement strand
GATGAAGCGGTAAAAATGCTGGAGACAAAGGATAAAACCGATCAGGCCACCAAAGACGAACAGAAAAAAGAGGGCGATGGGAAGATCACAAAGCTGATCGGGGTCATTACGCTTAACAGTGAGACGGATGTTACGCTTGAGATCGCGGAGAATGACATGTATCAGAGTATCCTTTCGGGGATAGTGAGCACATACCGTGCAAAAGCGGAATTCCTGCAGACCGAAGCTCAAAAGGGGATGGATGCCTATGGTAAAGCCCTGGAAGCAGCCCAAAACGATATCGAATATGTTGCGGAACAGGGTATGGCAGGAGCAAATAAGGACCCGTATATCGCACAGTTCTATAATCTGATAGCCATGATGTGCCTGCTTGCGGCAACCACTATTCTGGATATGCTTGTAAGTCTGCAGCCTAATTCCTCCAATACGGGTCTCCGCGTAGGAGCATCGGGTGTCAGCAGGTTTAAATATGAAATCGGGGTGCTGCTTGCATCCTTAACCTTCCAGCTGCTATGCACGGGTATCGGTCTTTTCTACCTTATCGGGATCCTGGGGCTTAATTTCGGCGGGGAGATGCCCTGGGTGATACTTACGGCCTGTGTCGGAACCATAATGGGAACGGCTCTCGGCTTCTTTGTAGCACATATCGGCCGTTTCAAATACAATACTAAGAATATGATCCTGACACTGATCACACTTGGCGGAGGAGCTATCTCCGGACTGTATGTAATTCAGATGAAGGCTGTGATCGAAGAGTCGGCGCCCATCATCAACAGGATCAATCCGATGTCGGTCATCACCGACGCCTTCTACTCCCTGAATATTTTCGGAGTGGGTGACAGATACTACAGAGCTATGTTTACCATGCTCGGTCTTACTGCGGGACTGTTCCTGCTGGGAACGCTTCTTTCGAGGAGGAATCAATATGAGTCTTTATAGGGCTTTTTTTAAGATCATAAAAAAGAATCTGGTCAGCATCCTGGTCTATTTCGGGATCACCGTGGGGATCCTGGTCTTGCTGGGAGGGATCTATTCGGATAATTCCGGAAAGAAGGCGGAGCTGGACAGCTATAATATTTATGTGGAAGATCATGATGATTCGGAATACTCCCGGGCAGTGGTTGATTATCTTAAGAGCATCCACAAGGTGGAGGAGAAGAAACTGGAGGATGATCAGATCAGGGATCTTCTTTACTATGAGCAGATCGTCTCATATATCAGGATACCCGAGGGCTTCGGCGATACATTTGAAACAACGGGGGAGAATAAGATAGTAAATACCTATGACGATGCCATGCCGGTGGGGATCTCCATAACGCTTCAGATAGATAATTATCTGAATGCGGTACGTGATTATGTGGAAACGGGTGAGAGCATCGATGCTGCGGCAAAAAAGGTATCCGGGTCTCTGGATATCACAAAGTATGTCTCCATCCACGCAACACAAACGAGGTCTAACGAAAAGATGAAGGGGGCCTTCATATATATCCCCTTCGGTATACTGACCATAATGTTTATGGCTCTTTTTCCGGCAGTGGTAGCCTTCAATAAAGGAGAGAAGAGAAACCGGATAACCGTATCTTCCATGTCGGCAGGCAAAAGAAACAGATGGATCTTCATGGGCGCCGTAACATTTGCTTTTATCACCCTGGCAGGGCTGGTAATTCTTGCAAGTATTATGGGATCCCGCACATCGGGGGACGTCAGTACGGCGGAAGTATCCGGACAGCTCTTCGATGAGACCTGGTGGCTGGCATTTATAAATGTCTGTGTATTCACGATCGTTACGGCAATGATGATCTCAATGTTCGCTAATATCCCCGCATTCTCAAATGCGCCGGCCAGCATTTTTTCCACCATCATCGGACTGGGCTTCTCCTTCCTCGGAGGAACCTTCGTACCCCTTGATATTCTGGGAGAAGGAGTGACCAGGGTAAGCCGTTTCCTTCCGAATTACTGGTATTCAACGGCAGTTAACCGTATTTTTGACGGCGGTACGATAAATGATGTCTGGGACTGCTTATTGATCCAGCTGAGCTTCGGTCTTGTATGTCTTTTCATAGGACTTGCAGTGGCGAAGATCACGGCGGAAAGAAAGCAGATAGCTTAACGCAGATCCGTCACTTTCAGTCCCTGCCGGGATCGCTGCCCAGGAAGGTAAAGCTTACCATGGTGATATCGTCGAATTGGGGTTCTTCCCCGGCAAAATGATCCACAGCTGCCTTAACACGAAGGATCAGCGACTCATTTCCTATCGCCCGGTCATCGTTCAGAGCTTTGATCAGACGGTCATTTCCGAAACGATCCCCCTCCGGATTCTTTGCCTCCGTGACACCGTCGGTGTAAAGGAAGAGACGGTCTCCGGGCTCCAGCCGGAAGTTATGCTCCACATGGGGCATACCCGGCAGGAAGCAGACGGGCGGCCCGTGTACGGTCTTTTCGATATGATAGCCGTCTTCCGTATCATGCTTCATGATGGCCGGGAAATTATGTCCCGCATTGCATGCATTAACTTCACCGGTGGAAAGATCGATGATCCCCAGCCATACGGTGATAAACATTCCGTTTTCGTTCTCCTCACTCAGCTTCTGCTCGGCATAGGTTATGATATCTACCGCATTTCCACCCATACCGGCACGGGCCTTGAAGAGGGTTTTGGATACGGCCATGAAAAAGGCGGCGCCCATTCCCTTATCCGATACATCCGCCACCAGAAGGACCAGGTGTTTGTCGTCGATCATGAAGAAATCATAGAAGTCACCGCCAACCTCCCGCGCGGGGTGCATCAGGGCCGCCACATCAAATTCCTTCCGTCCGGAAAGCTTCGCTCCGTCCGGGAGCACATTCTTCTGTAGATCCGCAGCCAGTGTCAGCTCCGTATCCATACGTTCGCTCTCTCTGGACATCCTGTTCATCGTGTTCATATTATTGATAGTGTCCTGTTCCATCTTATCGATGGACTCCGCCAGTACGCGGATCTCCGTGATACTTCCCACTTTATCAGCCAGTTCCTCTTCTGCCTTGATATTTTCACGTGCAAAACGGTCGGCTTCTTTAATGATCCCGTCTATGGGTTTTACTACACGCTGCCTGAGATACATACCTATGATCAGCGTACCGATCAGGATCATGCTGCCTCCCATGATGGAGATACCGATCACATAACGTTTCCAGGTCTGAACCATATTCTCTATGGATCTTCTTACGATAAGGACAGCCGACGGCAGTTCGCCGTCAATTTTCAGTGCCTTGATCACTGTAACTACGGAATCGACCCCATCTACCTTTGAATAATCGTAAAGGATCTCTTCGTCCGAATCCCCGTTCCAGATGCGCTTTATAGCCTCTCTCTGATCCTCCGATTCGGTCTTCTCCACGGTTCCGAGATTCAGAATATCCATGGTCTTTTCCGCAGAGTTGAAGATCTGTCCGAAAATGACCGTGTATTCGGTATAACCGATCTCGGGTTTCGGTATTACGATTTTCAACACGTTGAAATCCCGGGATACCAGGACATGGGCGAGACGCGAAACTGTGGATGAATAGGCGTTAAACGCCCGTACATCAGGCTCACCTGTCATCTCTGCCAGCTCATACTGATCAAGGGACGCAAGTTCTTCCATCCGGTCATAGCCGACGTTTAGATAATCCTGAAAATCCCATACCATTGAATTCTGATAGACGGCGTCTGCGGTTTCCGTTGCGTAAGCAGTGCTTTCCTTAAGCATGGTCTGTGTAAAAACCTGATAGCTGAAAAACCCGATCATTACTGTAAGGAGCGTCACAAAAAGAGTTATGGATGCAATGATCTTTATTGACAGT
>ONWK01000114.1 GCA_900321505.1 uncultured Eubacteriales bacterium | reverse complement strand
TACGTCTGCCACGCACTCCTTGATCTCTTCCAGAGACATACCGTCGGATCGTACGAAAAAGGTATTGTTCCAGGGCTCATCCCCAAATGTCGACTCAAATTTTTCCTTCGACATGAAAATGTATTCCACCAGGGTATAATTCATAAAATATCCATCCGGAATTACTTCGCTCTTGCTTCCATCCACGGAATAAAGTGTCATGCTTCCGCTGTCTTCCCCATAATAGTCGCGGTACGCATGTCCTGCATAGATTCCGTTAAAGAACGGCTCGTCATCGGGAGTTTCAAAACCCTTCATACCGAAAAAGTCCTTTGCTTTTTCCACATCATCCACAACAAGAGCCAGCACGGTATAGCCTACATAGTAGCGTACGATCTCAACTGTATTGAGGCCGAAGGCTTTCTTCGTACCAATCTGAACCATCTGCAGATGAACCATCCGTTATCTTTCCGACAAGCCGCAGATAATTCATTAATTCCTGATCTATTTTCATTCTTCTTATCCCGTTTAATTGAAATCCACTGACACATGCAACATTTTTCAGGCACAGGAATACCTTTTCTTACCCTATCCACCACTCAGGGGTAAGCTCTCCCAGCGTCATGATCCGTTCCTGTTTGTAATCCATCATGATCTGGATCTCTTTATACTTCTCCGGCATCAGCTGTACCATAAGCTCTCTGCACGCACCGCAGGGCGCTCCGCTGGAACCGTCAGGCAGAATCGCAAAAACCTTTTTTATCTCCTGCTCTCCGTTGGTGATCATGTTAAAGATTGCATTCCTTTCCGCGCATATTCCAAGTGTCGAGCAGGTATCGATACAGACACCGGTGTAAATCCTTCCGGTGCCGGAGAGGATCGCAGCAGAAACCTCACCGCAGGTAACATATTCGGATATCCTGCGTTCATTCCGTACTGCTGCTGCGGCCTCATACAGTCTGTCCCACTGCCATTGATCCTTTGTCATGCTGCTCACATGACCGGTTCTTTTCTCATGCATCAGGGGAACATCCACGTCTTCTGACTTCCACTGGTAGCGGAAGCCTGCTTTCTCCTGTACGCGCTTCGATTTCGTATTACCCTCATAATATCCGCACCAGACCTTCTGCATCCCGCAGTCTTCAAATGCATGACGGAGTAATTCCTTTGCCGCCTCCGGCATGATGCCCTGCCCCCAGAACGGTTTTCCGATCCAGTAGCCCAGCTCGCACTCATCATCCCGGTCAGACAGATCATTATGCCCGTTCAGCTTCAACTCGATGGCTCCGATTGCCTTTCCGTCTTCCTTAAGGCAGATCGCATAAGCCTCTTTCCCGTTCAGCACATTCCTGATCACATCAAGGCTCTCTTCCACGTTCTGATGTGGGGGCCATCCTGCGATGGGTCCTACATCAGGATCACATGCATATCTGTACATATCCTCTGCATCACTGTCCTCCCAGCGCCGCAGTATCAGGCGTTCTGTCTCCAACATCTTACTTAACCTCCCTGTTCTTCTCCATCCTGATCAGATGTTCCTCATCCGGTTCACTGATCCCGTTTTTAAAATGATATCCCATTTTCAGATAAAAGGGCACTCCCGTTATGGATGCCGGGATCTCGATCCTCTTCGCGCGGAGGAAATATTCGTCCTTCTCAAGCGTATCCATGATCATCCTTCCGATACCCTTTTTCTGATGATCCGGATCAACGAAGATCGTAAAAAGACTGCTCTCATCTTCCTTGCCCCAGTACGGTCCGACAGCCCCGCAGCCGATGATCTGATCAGCATTGGAAACCACGTAGAAATGCGTCCAGCCCGCTCTTTCAAGCACATGCTCCGGCATTTCCGTCTCGATCAGCCGCTCCATCAATTCCGCCGGATAATCCTTTGTGTTGGAAATGCGGATCGTTTTTCTGATCATTTCCGACACCTGCGGAGCATCGTGAGCTTCGATTCTTCTTATTTTCATTTTCTGAATCCTTCCCTTTCGTCTATCGTTCAAAAAGCGCAGCCACCTTCGTCAGATCCTCAGTGATCGGAAGATGCTGCGGACAGATCCCCTCACACTGACCGCAGCGGATACAGTCACTAGCCTTTCCCTTTTCCTTGGCAAGATTATCATAGTATTCCTGCTGGGGCGTCCAGTCCTTTGACTCCAATTCCTGCTTCTCCGCATTATAAAGCGCAAAGTAGCTGGGGATCGGGATCTGCATGGGACAGCCGTCCACGCAATAACTACAGCCAGTACACGGGATCTCTATTGCTCCGTTGATAATGGCAACCGCCTGCCATATTCTTCTTTTTTCCTCATCATTCAGAGGTACCAGATCACGCATGAAGGAGGTATTATCATCCACCTGCTCCAGGTTACTCATGCCCGAAAGGACCATACGGACATTCGGAAGTCCTGCGGCAAACCTTATCGCCCAGGAAGGGATCGATGCCTCCGGTGCATATTCCCTGAAAAGCTTTTCCACAGCCTCCGGAACAGCCGCCAGAGTTCCGCCCTTCACGGGTTCCATGACTGTTACGGGTTTCCCATGCTTAGTTGCCACCTCGTAGCATTTCCGTGACTGGATCCCCTTGGAATTCCAGTCCAGATAATTAATCTGAAGCTGTACGAATTCCATCTCCGGATGCTCCGTCAGTACCCGGTCCAGAAGCTCCGGTCCGTCATGGAAGGAGAAGCCCATCTCCCGGATCAGGCCGGCTTCCTTCTTCTCCCTTATCCAGCTCCAGACATCCAATCTGTCATACACCTCAATGGAATGACTGTTCACGTCATGAACAAGATAATAATCAAAATAACCTGCCCCTGTCTTCCGGAGCTGCTCATTAAAGACCTTATCCCGGTCCTCCTTACTTTGTATGAAACCGGAGTGGAGCTTTGTCGCAAGGGTATAGCTGTCCCTGGGATGCCGCTCCACAAGTGCTTTTTTTGTTACTTCTTCACTGCGGAAATTGCAGTACATCCATGCAGTGTCAAAGTAGGTAAAACCTCTCTCCAAAAAGAGATCTACCATTTTCTCAACCTGCTCCACATCAATCTCCGTGCCCTTCTCGGGCAGACGCATTAAACCAAAACCCAGCTTCTTTTCCATACTCTACTCCTTTCTGAAACAAATCACGACCTGCCGCTGTACTTCAGAGAAGAAAACAAGCTCCATTGTTTCATTATATGGCATCATTTTAGCTTTTCGCAAGCTTTTCATCAAAGTGTTCAGAAGGTGTTCTACAGGGGTTCAACAAAAAAATGCCCAATCCCCTGTAAAATAAGGGATTGGGCATTGCCGGCGACCGGGATCGAACCGGTACGGG
>ONWK01000366.1 GCA_900321505.1 uncultured Eubacteriales bacterium | reverse complement strand
GGGACTCTGTCCTCAAAGGTATACAGTTCGGGATCGGGGCCTTTATCAAAGACATATACATATACCATCTTCTGGTCCGGAAGCACCACCCAGTATTCACGAACGCCGGCTTCTCTGTATTTACGCAGTTTCAGAACCATATCCCGGCGCCATCCTGAGGGTGATAATACTTCTATGGCGAGATCCGGCGCACCGACTGTTCTTTCCCTTGTGATCTTATCTCTGTCACATACAACAAAAACATCCGGCTGAAGCATGGTCTTATCGTCACAGTCCAGCTGAACGTCGGAAGGAGCGATAATTGGTACACAGCTTCCACCGTTTCTGTTTACAAATTCCTGCAGCTTCATACCTATACGCAAAGAAATCATTTGATGAATCGTCGTAGGTGAGGACATATTATAAAAATGTCCATCGATCAGCTCCACGCGTATATCATCGGGCAGTTTAAGATAATCTTCCACTGTATAGGGCCCTATGCCCTTCTGTACCTCTATATGTATCGTCGGCTCAATCTTTTCGGCATAATAAGCCGGTACCGGTTCGTAAACCATCATATCTCTGATACGTTGTTCATACTCAAACTTATACTGAGTGGAAAGAGAAGCCCATTCCTCCATAAATGTATTCCTGCCCGGAGCATCATCTGATATAAAGGCCTTCTCCAGCTTTTTCAGAGTAGTATTCCTTGGAATCTCAGATTCTCCGCTGAAAACCTTCTGTACTGTTCCGAGTGAGATGCCAGATCTTTTTGATACCTCTTTATTACTCAGGCCAAGCGCCTTCTTAAGTTCCTTCATTTCATTAAGTGTCATAGTCAGTACCCTCCGTGTGATTCAACCAAAGGTAATTATATTATACCTCAGATCAGATCACGGCACAACCTCTTTGAAACCGTTATGGAATACATTCAGGACCGTTTAAGTAAATGGCGAGTAAATATTGGGCGGGCATTTAAGCAGGCATTTGCTGAGTTGTAATCCGATGTGCCAGTTTGTAAGACGAAATACTTGTTTGTAAATTGAAAAGGTATATATTTGTAAACGAAATGCCATTTTTGTACGCCAGATGCATTTTTAGTAAACGAGTGCAAAAAAATGACACGGGAGCTGGTTCCCATGTCATCTCAGTATTGAAAGAATTCTTGTAAAATGTTCCGGTAAGGGACTGCTGAATTCCATATACTCTCCTGATGCAGGATGTATGAAGCCAAGCGTTCCAGCATGCAGCAGCTGGCCGGAAAGTGAAAATGGTATCTTTGCCGGTCCGTATACCGGATCCCCAAGTATGGGATGTTTTATTGATGCCATATGCACCCTTATCTGATGAGTCCTGCCGGTTTCAAGCCTGCAGCGGATCAGGGTGAAATCTTTTTTCAGATATTCAACGGGTTCATAATGTGTCACTGCTCTTCTTCCGTCGGCACAGATCGCTATCTTCTTTCTGTCCTTTGAATCTCTTCCAAGAGGAGCATCCACTGTTCCGGCTTCCTTAACAACCCCATGGCAAATGGCAGTATATATTCTTGTTATGGAATGTACGGCAAACTGCTCTGCCAGTCCTCTGTGAGTTCTGTCGTTTTTGCAGACCACAAGGAGTCCGCTGGTATCCTTGTCAATACGGTGTACTATGCCGGGACGGAGTACTCCGTTTATACCGGAGAGTGAATCTCCGCAGTGATAAAGCAGTGCATTTACAAGAGTTCCTGAGGTATGGCCCGCTGCGGGATGAACGACCATGCCCTGAGGCTTGTCAACGACCAGAAGATCTTCATCTTCATAGCAGACGGATAAGGGAATATCCTCCGGAAGTATGGTGAGGGGCTCAGGTTCAGGAATCGATACAACGACACGGTCACCGGGATTCAGCCTGTAGGAACCCTTCTTCACGGAATCATTTACCAGAACTCTTCCGGATGCTATCTGACCTGCAAGAAAGGTACGTGAATAATCGGGAATAGCAGCGGAAAGGAATTTGTCCAGTCTGTCGCCGGCTTCCTCAGGTTCGGTTATCATCTCGTAGATCTCATCCATAGGCCTTATTTATCATCCTCTGTTTCTGCCGCTTCTGTTTCTTCTGTGTCCTTGCCTTTTTTCTTCTTCTTTTTCTTTTCGGTATATGTACCGTCCTCATTTCTGATCTTGTCACCGAGAAGCACATCAAAATCATCTCCGTGATATTTAAAGATCATGAAGATTATCAGTAATATTACAGGAACCGTGACGAAAATATCCGCGACATTGAATACCGGAAAATCGATCAGCTTAAAATACAGGAAATCCGTTACATAGCCAAGTCTGATGCGGTCTATCATATTTCCCACTGCCCCGCCGAGAATGCAGGTAATGAGGATGGTCAGTATCCTGTAATATCTGTCACCGATGATATGGATCAAAACATAGACCAGCGCACCGATAAGGATCACTGAAAAAAGCGTAAGGAATAAGGTTTTTCCCGAAAGCATACCCCACGCGGATCCTGAATTATGGATGTGAAGTATTTCAAATACATCGGAAATGACGGGTGTGCCCTCTCCCTCTCTGTAATTGTTTATAATGATCAGCTTGGTGATCTGATCAACTGCTACTATAAGAGCAAACAGGATGGAAATTGATATTAAAGATTTCTTTTTTAAATTATTCATAAGCG
>ONWK01000359.1 GCA_900321505.1 uncultured Eubacteriales bacterium | reverse complement strand
ATACCGATATGTGCCACACCTTTCTCACGCATTACGGTCTGGATGTCGGCAAAGTCAAGGTTGATGAGACCCGGCTTATTCATAAGATCGGTCACGCCCTGTACGCCCTGCTGAAGAACCTCATCAGCCTTCTTAAGCGCATCAGGGATGCTTGTACGCTTATCGCAGATCTGAAGCAGCTTGTCATTGGGGATAACTATAAGGGTATCCACATTCTCACGCAGCTTTGCGATACCGTTCATCGCATTATTCATTCTCGGCTTACCCTCAAAGGAGAAGGGCTTTGTAACAACGCCGACTGTAAGGATACCCAGATTCCTTGCGATCTCAGCTACTACGGGAGCCGCGCCGGTACCTGTACCGCCGCCCATACCGCAGGTAACGAATACCATGTCGGAATCCTTGATTATATCATTTATCTCTTCTCTATTCTCTTCAACAGCGCTTGCACCGATCTCAGGCTTGGCTCCTGCGCCAAGGCCCTTTGTCAGCTTTTCACCGATCTGGATTTTCGTAGTCGCACGACTGAGTGACAGCGCCTGCTTATCTGTATTTATAGCTATAAGCTCTACACCCTCTACATTCTCATCGATCATTCTGTTGACGGCATTATTACCTGCACCGCCCACACCTATTACCAGTATTCTTGCTGGTGTCTTTTCATCATTGGATTTTATCTCAAGCAAGGTTCTTTCCTCCTTTTCACTCATGCATCCTATATCATAATGTTTTTTTGTCAATTCTGCAACAATAAATTTCATACTTTTGTCACTTTTCTTTGAAGCTGGCCGTGGAGGTATCAGAATTGAACTCCTTCATATAGAGTGTACCCTTCTTGCCCTCAAGACCACGCAGTATACTCCCGAGATTCATCATCTGCATGGTAAGATTGCTTCCGTCACCGAGTTCGACCAGTATCTTTTTATGTCTTAAAATGATCTCCCCTTCCTTTGTAAAGCTTATCAGATCTATCTCAAGGTTATATTTTTCGATCAGCTGCGTTATATTCAGTATCTGGGAAAAACGGTCCGGATCGGCTATGGGAAGCTCCTTTCCCAGTTCCCAGGCCGTAATATCAAGCCCGTTAATTGAGGGAACCCCCTCCTTCTTCTCGGATGATGCCTCCAGGACTATTCCGTCCCTGTCAAAATATACATAATGATCCATATACTCAAGACATCCGGCAACCGACTTTTCATATACTGTCGCCTTAAGCGTATTTTTGTTAACAAATTCTATATCCAGCTTGGCCACAAAGGGAATGTTCCGGATGGGACTCACCTTATTCTTCATCCACAGCATCAGGATATTGTTCATGGGAGCATTATCCCTTACTGCCGCTTCGATCGCCTCCGGAGACGAAAGCACACAGCCCTCTATCTGCACCTCATCCAGGTGAAATGTACTTACATAAAACGCCGCGCCTCCCAGCAGGGCAGCTATGATCAGCAGGATAATGATGGTCTTCGTCTTCATCCTGCCACCTCCTCCTGTCTGCTGACGGGAACGATCTGGCGGGATACCGACAGGACCAGTCCCATCTCAACCATCAGGAAGGCCAGCGACGAGCCTCCGTAACTGATGAAGGGAAGTGCACAGCCCGTATTGGGAAGTGTATTCGTTACAACGCAGATATTCAGGATGACCTGGAATGCTATATGCGCTATGACGCCGACAACCATAAGTGCGCCGAATCTGTCCGGCGCGCCCTCTGCAATGAAACGAAAGCGCCACAACAGCATGCCGAACACGAGAATAATGGCCATGCCTCCGACTATGCCAAGCTCCTCACAGATTACGGAGAAGATCATATCATTATGAGCCTCCGGTATGAAGCCCATCTTCTGGATACTCTGTCCCAGCCCCCGGCCGAAAAGGCCGCCCGAGCCGATGGCATACAGTGCCTGCATGGTCTGATAGCCGTCAGGTGAGGTCTCTGGATGCAGCCACGCTTCAATACGGCCTCCACGGTATGAAGCCATGTTCAGGAAGATGACGAACCCCGCCGCAGCTACGGCGATAACGATGGCAAGATGCCATTTTTTAGGCGTGGCCACAAACCAGATCGCAACAACAATGACGCCGCAGACTATAGCGGTACTCAGGTTTTCGATGGCGATCAGGACTATACATATCATCGGAAGGATCATTACAATGATCGTTCCCATTATGGATCTGAGGTACGCACTTTTTGCAGTGCAGATATGCGCGGTATAAATGATCAGCGCGAGCTTTGCGATCTCAGAGGGCTGGAAGGATATAAAGCCCAGGTTGATCCATCTTGTGGAGCCGTGGGAAGCCGAACCCACAACAAATACCAGGATCAGCAGGAGCATGGACCCCACGCAGATCACAAGGCTCCAGTTTTTAAGATACTGATACCGTATATGCGATACAAACCACATGGCCAGAAGTCCGCCGGAACCGAAAATCAGCTGTCTTTTGAAGAAATAGGTGCTGTCATCGAATTCCACACTGCCCTGATAGGAGCTTACGCTCATTACCATTATAAGTCCGAACATAAAGAGGAAAAGAATCAGAAAAAGGGACGGATAATCAAAATACGTCCCGCGGTAAAAAAAGTTTTTCTGCTTCTTTTTTTTCACCGATCCTAGTCCTCCAGAGCGTTTACATATTCTTTAAAGAGTCTGCCTCTCTCTTCAAAATCCTTGAACATATCCCAGCTTGCGCATGCGGGAGAAAGCAGCACACAGTCTCCGGGCCTTGCCAGTCCGTAGCAGGTCCTTACAGCCTCATCCAGGCTGTTGACACGGATAACATCCCTGAAGCCGTGTCTTATGGCCGTATCCTCTATGGCCTGAGCCGTTTCACCCAGAAGAACAAGGTATCTCACCTTACCTCCGAAGGCATCTATCCATTCATCATAGGAGTTATGCTTATTATACCCGCCGCCTATAAGGAGCGTGGGATTCTGCATAGCCTGGATCGCTTTGATCGCAGCATCCGGATTCGTTCCCTTTGAATCATTGTAATAGTTTACTCCGTGAAGAGTTCTGACATATTCGATACGGTGCTCCACACCGCGGAAGTTCTTAACCGTATTGCGGATGATAGCAGGATCAACGCCCATATAATATGTGATGGCTGTGGCAGCCAGTACATTTTCCACATTATGAGCGCCGAGGATCTGAATCTCCGCAAGCGGAAGGATCGGTATCTCAACCTTTGAGTTCCTGAGGATGATATGCCCTCCCCTTACAAAAACACCGTCTTCAGGCTCTGAAAGGCGGCTGAACCATATAACATGAACATTTGAGAGCGCCTCACCCCTTACACGTACCTCAGGGTCATCATAATTCATGACGAAATAGTTATCACGCGTCTGATTCCTGGTGATGAGCATCTTGGCATCTGCATAGTTTTCAAATGTACCATGCCTGTTCAGGTGATCCGGCGTAAGATTCAAAAGCGCCGCTACTTCAGGATGAAATGAGGGCGCTGTCTGAAGCTGGAATGAGCTGATCTCAGCCGATATAAGCTGCCCCTCATGGGTCTTATCAGCGTCGCCTGTAAAGGGAATGCCGATATTTCCTACAACAAGACTGTCGGGAGCTGCTGCCTTGAAGATCTCGCCCACAAGCGTGGTAGTCGTTGTCTTTCCGTTGGTTCCCGTAATACCGGCGATCCTTCCCTTATTGTAATAGGATGCCAGCTCTATCTCTCCCCATAAGGGAATACCGGCAGAAACTATAGCCTCTACAAAAGGAAGATCAAGAGGGATACCCGGACTGATAACCGCCAGATCCGCCACGGTAAGCAGCTTGTCGGGGAATTCCCCTATTACAAGCTCCGGCTTTTTATTCCCCTCAAAATGTGAAAAGAAAACATTCCGGTCCAGTTTCTCATTCTGGTCAAATACGGTCACCTCCGCTCCGTTGCGGATCAAAAGCTCCGCAGAACAGATACCGCTCCTTGCTGCCCCCAGTACCAGCACATGCTTACCATTCATTTTTTCTTCCTCCGTTATATGATTTCAGGATTCTCCGGGCTTTGCCCGAGCAGTGTTTTTCCTTAAAGCGGCAGGCTAGGTACCGCCGGGATCGTCAGGCGTTGCCCTCACCTGCTCGTCTCCTGCGGCACCTTCTTCATCGCCTGCCTGACCGTCTCCGCCGGTCTCTCCGGCGTCTACCCGTTCATCATTTACGGGTTCCGCCACATCATTTTGCCCTTCTCCCCCGGGCTCCAGAATATCATTTTGGCCGTCTTCTCCGGCCCCGTCTGCCTCATTCTGTCCGTCTGCCTCATTCTGTCCATCTGCGCCGGCTTCGCCTGCATCATTCTGTCCTTCATCGCCGGCTTCACCCGCGTTGTTCTGTCCTTCCTCTCCTGCATTTTCCGTTCCGGGATTCGTACGGACTATATTTTCATCTGTAGGACTTCCTTCAACGAACATGGGTGATACATTTTCATCAATTCCTTCTTCGGCCTTTTCGCCGTCCCCTGTCCTGTAAATATTGAGATAGGGGAAAAGGTCCTTGGCAATATTTGCCCAAAGTATGGTGGCGCCGCTGCTCTTATCCTGCTCGGATACGCCCGGCTCGTCCACTAGTGTATAGATAACAACCTCCGGATCCTCCACCGGTGCAAATCCGATAAAGGAAAGGATGAACTTTCCGTTGTTGCGCGGAAGCTTCTCTGCGGTACCGGTTTTTCCTCCTGTGGTATAACCCTCCATCTGGGTACGCCAGCCTGTTCCGTGTTCAACCACACCCTGCAGGATCTCACGCATCTCGGCCGAGGTCTGCTCGGATACCGTGCGTCGAACCAGTATGTTCTCATAATTCGTGATCAGATTGCCCTTTTCATCCTCCACCCGCCTTACAACATGCGGCTGATAATAATAGCCGCCGTTGATAACCGAGCAGAACGCTGTACAGAGCTGCAGCATGGTAACCGACACGCCCTGTCCGTATGCGGAGCAGGCAAGCTCCACTTCATTCAGCCTCTCTTTGTTGTAAACCAGATATGAGAGCGACTCATTATCCATCTCACCGAGGATATCCACATTTGTACGCTGACCGAAGCCGAAAAGCGACTGATTGGCTCCGAAGATATCACGTCCCATCATCGCGCCTATCTGCATAAAGGCATCGTTGCAGGAATTGTACATGGATGTGGGAATATCCTGTGTTCCGTGGCCGTCATGTTTGGAGCAGTACATATCGTAATCCGCCACCTTCTGGTGACCGTCGCAGTAGAAGGTATCATCCTTGGATACGATGCCATTCTCCAGCGCTCCCGAAAGAACGAAGGACTTATATGTTGATCCGGGTTCAAATGTATCGCTGACGATGAAGCTTCTCCAAAGGTAATTCAGGGCCTTAAGCTTCTCATTCTCAAGCTCTTCTTCACTGTCAAGCTTTTCCTCGAAGGCGGCATACTCCTCTTCCTTCACAGTCTCAAAGCCGTTATCCTTCCATCTTTCATCCGTATAGAGATATTTCACGCTGTCAAGATCATAGGCGTCATTGGGATCATACTGATGATAATTATAAAGAGCCATGACCTCGCAGGTCTTGGGACGCATTACCAGGACGGACACATTTTTAGCATTCAGATCCTTCTGCAGCTCTTCCACATTTTTCTGGACGATCTTCTGCACTTCCAGATCGATGGATGTGACCAGATTGTAGCCGTTGGTTGCCGGTTCCGTGGTCTTGACCAGATTATAGCCGTCATTCAGATATGCATAGGTACGCCCGTTAGTACCGTTCAGTTCCTCGTTATAATAACCCTCGAGTCCGCCAAGGCCTTCATTTCCGCTGACAACAAATCCCAGCAGGTGACAGCAGAGTTCATTATAGGGATAGACTCTGGTGTAATTATCCTCAAACCATACACCGATAACATCATCCCCGTCATCCGAATCCTGAAATTCCTGGAAGGCCTTCACCTTCTCATAGGTAAGCCCCTTCTTCACCACCGTGTAAAGGGAATTCTTATTTTCCAGATAACCCTCCAGAGTTTCCTTCGGAATATCAAAGTATTTGGACAGCGCATCCACCGTTGCTGTCTTATATGCCTCCTTACGAAGTATGTTCTTCGGCTCGATGATCAGATTGTAAACCTTATTGCTGGTGGCCAGAACCGTGCCGTTAGCATCCAAAATATCACCCCTCCGGTACGGAACGGTGATGCTTTCATAGTTCTTCTGACTCAGAACTTCCTTTTCGTATTTTGCGCCCTTTGAAAGGTTGATATAGACAAGCGTTCCTCCCAGGAAAAGCAGCGCCAGTGTTATGATGATCATCATGAACATCAGCGTTCTTCTCATCCTCTTAAGGAATACTTTTCTCTTCTTCTTTTTCATATAACCGACCCTTCGTAAAACAGACCCTCTTGCTCATAGCCTACGCGCAAAAAAGGCGAAGTCCTGAGACGATTATTTCGCCTCAGGAACGTCGCGCATCTGCTTTACGTAATCTTCGTTTGCTCTGTCATAATAAACGATCTGGCCCTTCTGGGAATAAACCATGCCCAGATCCTTTGTTGCAACTTCGTAAATGTGATCCAGGGAATATTTTGATTCCAGTGAATCCGCATAGGCTGTATTGTCTGCCTGAAGCTCCTGCAGTTCATATTGCAGGATACGGATATTTCTTTCCTGATCATCAACCCTGCCCTGAAGGAATACCATCACGCCGAGGCTTGCGATCATGATCAGTGCTGCTATCAGAAGTACTGCCAGATATCCTTTATCAAAATAGAGTGATTTCTCAGCGCGGACAGCTGCCTTAGGATAGGTGATCGCCTGAGGGCTTCTTTTACGCTTTTTCCGCGGCGCCCTCTCAGGATCGATCCTTCTTTCGGGTTCTGCACTTTCGCGCCTGCGTACCACACTCCCGTCCACATAATAAAGATCTCGCCTGTTTTTTTCTCTCTCCACTCCGAAAACTCCCCTCTACTTCTTTTCAAACACTCTGAGCTTTGCGCTCTTCGCCCTGGGATTTCCCTTCAGCTCATCCGCATCGGGTACTATCGGTTTTTTCGTGATAACCCGGCCCTGCGGAAGCCTTCCGCAGACGCAGACCGGGAAATCCGGCGGGCAGATACAGGGCCTTTCTGCCGTTCGCATTGCATTTTTCACAATTCTGTCTTCCAATGAATGGAAGGTAATGATGCACAGCCTTCCTCCCGAAGAAAGGCGGCGGATCATCTGTCCTATACTCTCCTCAAGGACCTGAAGCTCATGGTTAAGCGCTATTCTTATAGCCTGATAGGTCTGTTTGGAGGGGTGTCCTCCATTCCGCCTGGCGCTGGCGGGAATGGAGGACGTGATAAGCTCATTTAACTCAAATGTGGTGCGGATGGGTTTCTTCTCCCTGGTTTTGCATATATTCGAAGCTATCCTTCTTGCAAACGGCTCCTCCCCGTATTCGCGGAGGATCCGCACCAGCTCTTCCTCACTGTAGCCATTTACTATATCTGCCGCTGTCTCATCCTGGGTCTGATCCATCCTCATATCCAGCGGTGCGTCAAAGCGGTACGAAAAGCCTCTGTCCGCATGATCGAACTGGTAGGATGAAACTCCGAGATCCAGCAGAACTCCGTCCACTGCTCCGACACCCAGATCATTCAGCACTATATCGAAATTAACGAAATTACTCTTAACCACAGTCGCCCTGTCCGAAACCGCTGCAAGCCTCTCTCTTGAGGTTTCCACCGCATCCCTGTCCTGGTCTATGGCGATCAGCCTTCCATTTCCCGTAAGTCTTTTCAGTATCTCCACCGAGTGCCCGGCACCTCCCACCGTGCCGTCCACGTACACACCGTTAGGGCGTATATTAAGATGTTCCAGCACACTTTCCAGCATGATGGGAATATGATGAAATTCCATAGCGGCACCTCAGGTAAAAATACTTATATATCAGTTGCATCTGCCGCCATTACCCCGGCTCACATGCCGCAGGCAATTCAGGCTATCCGTAGAAATCGATATCGGAATCCTCCAGCATCTTGCGGATCTCTCTCCTCGTTGCCTTCGGATCTCCCTCTTTCTCCTTCCATGCGGCTGCGCTCCATATTTCTGCTTTTCTGCCGTTACCGATGACCACTACATCCTTCTCGATCTCGGCATCCTCTCTGAGCTCCGCAGGGATCACGGTACGTCCCTGACTGTCGATGGAGCAGTCCACCGCATTTGCCTGGAAAAATCTCTTCAGATCACGGTTCTGAGCCTTGGAGCTGCCCAGCTGATTAAGCTGTTCCGTAAAATTATCCCATTCCTCTATGGAATAGAGATAAATGCTGTGATCCTCCAGACCCGGAGTCATTACAAACTCGCTTCCCAAAGCATCACGCAGCTTTGAAGGAACGATAAGGCGGCCCTTGGAGTCGATGCTATGATAAAATTTTCCTCTCATGCTCTTGGACACGGCCTTTTATTTTCCTCCACATCGTGGGTAATTCATGGATAATCACTCCATTTCGCTCCACTACGTAACTATATTACCCCATCAATCTTTGATTTGCAAGAAAGTTTTTTCAAAAAAACCATGCAGAACTACCAAACTTTTCAATGTTTTTTCGTTATAATGCACAAAAAAAGAACCGCTTTTTTAGCGGTTCTTCAAGATTTAGTGGTGTGGAGGAAAATCCCAACTATATCTAGTGGTGGGGGTGATTCAGAGTATTTTATTCCTCTTTTCCTCCACTTTCCTCCCTGTTCGATTTTTCTTCATTTTCGGGTACTTTTTCCTCATCCTCCGGAGGGTTTTCTTCCTCTTCAGTTCCGGAAGCTTTTTCCTTCTTTAAGGATGGATCCATCAGCTTTGTTTTCTTTTTTTCATCCGCAGTACCCTTTGGAACGCTAACGGGTCTGTGGCATTGGATCGGCGCACCCTGTTTTAATTTCACATAATTTCGTATCAGTACAACAAGGCCCGTAACGATACACATGATCGCTACAACCTGGCTGATCTTCAGCGGGCCGATCATAAGAGAGTCGGTCCTGTTTCCTTCTATAAGGAAGCGTCCCACACCATAGAGCAGGATGTAGAACATGGAAAGCTCGCCGTCGAATTTCTTTCTCTTTCTGTACCAGAGTATAAAGAGCAGAACTGCAAGATTCCATAATCCCTCCAGCAGGAAGGAAGGAACAACGGTAATGCACTCCACTCCGTTCACCATCTCGGTATTCTTAAGCATGGTATCCGTGATCATGCCGGAGCCGGTCATATAGCTAAGGGTCCCTTCATTTCTGAAATGATCCAGCGGCAGTGCCATCCTGAAAAAAGCGTCCGTATAGCTTCCGAAAACCTCGCGGTTGAAGAAATTGCCCCAGCGTCCCATGATCTGCCCCAGCAGAACGCCCATAACAATGTTATCAGCAAAAAGCGGCAGATAGAGTTTCCTTTTCTTTGTATATATCACCGAAACGATGACGCCCGCGATCAGTCCGCCGTAAATGGCAAGACCGCCGTTTCGTATATCGATCATCCTGCGGAGAGATTCTCCGAAGGATATTCCCTCACCGAAATATTCGGTGTGATTAAATATGATATAATAGATCCTGGCGCCCAAAATACAGGGAAGCAGCATCCAGAGCCAGTAATCGAGATAATCATCCTCCTTAATCCCCGTCTTCTTGCCTTCCGACATTGCTATCTTCAGCCCAAAAAGGAAGCCGATCGCAATAAGGATACCGTAGAACTTAATGGTTACTCCGAATATCGTGATCCCCTCCGGAACATTCGGAAGCGAAATGCCTAAACCCGGGAAGTATATTCCGTCCATTCTGATTCTCCATTCATTTACCGATTATACATTAAACTTGAACAGGATCACGTCTCCGTCCTGAACCACGTATTCCTTACCTTCCTGGCGCACGAGTCCCTTTTCCTTTGCCGCCGCCATACTGCCCGAGGCGATTAGATCATCATAGCTTACTATCTCCGCTTTTATGAAGCCTCTCTCAAAATCCGAATGGATCTTCCCGGCTGCCTGAGGAGCCTTTGTCCCT
>ONWK01000326.1 GCA_900321505.1 uncultured Eubacteriales bacterium | reverse complement strand
CTGGGCACAGCAGGCGGTGGCATCCTTGATTATGACATAGTGATAATACTGATCGGTAACATCATAATATGTTGTGTAATAAACTCCTGACATCTTAATCTTCTTACCGATGTAGTCATCCGGAACATTAAGCATCTGAAGCACTGTTGCATATACCATTTCACTGCTCATGGCAGTAAGATCATAATCCACCGACGGGTCAGGATCCGACACATATTCCTGGTCTATACCTTCAAAAGGATCATATTCGTCTGCTGCCACTGCATTGGCAGGAACATAGATTACCGCTTCCGTCGTCTGTTCCTCCGTAACCGCCTCTGTGGTGGGTTTTTCCGTCACCTGTGCCTCTGTTACAGGCTCCTCTGTTTTGGGAGCTTCGGTTTTTGAAGCCTCCTCCGCAGCTATCTGCTGATCTATGACCGCTTCCACCGCATTCTTGTTCTGCCCGCCCTTAACCTGGGCGCCTCCGTCGGATCCGCAGCCCGTAAAGAGCATTCCCAGCATCAGCGCCGCAGCTATGGCCCTGCTTTTTTTTACTGACAATACGATCAACTCCTTTTTATAGCCATTCCGCATCCGAAACCTGGGTGCTGAATAGTTCTCTTTTTTAAAATTCTATCTTTTTGCAGCCCTTCCGATAATGAGACAGATAGTATATACCACAAGATCCACCGTCACTATCGTAGCTCCTACCGGCGTGGATGCAAGAATGGATATCACCATACCTGTAAGCGCCGCAACTATGGAAAGGATCGCAGATAATATCACCACACCGCGGAAGGTATGCATAAGCCGCATACCCGAAAGCGCCGGGAAGATAACAAGTGCGGAGATCAGCAGCGATCCCACAAGATTCATTCCCAGGACTATTATCACCGCGATTATCACTGCTATAACAAGATTATATCTTCCTGCAGGCATTCCCGTTGCCTTTACAAAGGTCTCATCAAATGTCACCGCGAAAATGCGCTGGTAAAGCAGGATATAAAGCGCTATAACCACCAGGGAAAGAATGACGCTTATGGTCACCTCCGTGGTGGTAAGTGTAAGGATGGACGTCGACCCGAAAAGGGTACTGCAGTCATCCCCCGAGACATTTGCCGACTCTGAAAAAACATTCATCAGCATATAACCTATGGCAAGGGAGCTCACCGATACCATGGCTATGGCCGCATCACCCTTCACACGGGCATTTTCTCCGGTCCTCAGCAGTATCACCGCTGCAAGGATGGTTACCGGCATCACCAGAACAGTCTGATTTGTAAGCTTCATCACAGCTGCCACCGCCATGACTCCGAATGCCACATGGGACAGACCATCGCCTATAAAAGAATATCTTTTCAGCACAAGGGTGACTCCCAAAAGCGATGAACAGAGCGCCACCAGACAGCCTACCACCAATGCGTATCTTACAAAGGGGAAGCTGAGATAATATGTCAGTTTCTCCCATATTCCCATGGATTCCGCCAGGATCATTCCTCTTCCACCGCCTTTCCGAATATCTTCCAGGCATCTGACTGAAGATAATCCTCCGTCTTTCCGTAGAACAGCTGCTTTCTTCCCAGATGCAGTATATGACTCGCATATTGTATGGCCATGGAAATGTCATGGGATATCATGATCACAGTCAGTCCGTCTTTATTAAGATCCCTGATCAGCTGATACATTTCCGCCGTCACCTTCGGATCCAGTCCGCTTACAGGTTCATCCAGCAAAAGCAGCTTCTCTGTAGCGACCAATGCCCGGGAAAGCAGGACGCGCTGCTGCTGTCCGCCTGAAAGATCCCTGTAGCACCTGTCCCTGAGGTCCCATATCGAGAGCTTTTCCATGATCTCCTTTGTTCTGTCTTTTTCCTTCCTGCCGTAGAAGGGTCTGGCCCCTATACGGCTCAGATTTCCGGAAAGGACTATCTCATACACCGATGCCGGGAAATCCTTCTGAACTACCGTCTGCTGAGGGAGATATCCCAGTTCCTTCCGGCTGAGACCGTCCCCGTATTCCACCGAGCCCTCCATGGGCTGGTTAAGCTTAAGAACAGTTTTCATCAGTGTGGATTTTCCGGCACCGTTTTCACCTACTATGCATAAATAATCCCCGATACCAACCGAGAAATTGATCCCTTTGGAAACGATCCTTCCGTCATATCCCAGTACAAGGTCTTTACATGTAATATATGCCACGTCTAATTCCTCTTCTCAGAAATAAAGCAATGTTTAACCGTAACCTGCGTCTGTGCTCTTTTCTCATACTGCCCCGTTTTCGATATCCATGAGAAATTTTCTTGCATCTTCATATTTCTGATATCTCTTCTCATCCTTTTCCGTTAATTCAGATAAACGGCTGCGGTCCATATTATGCATCAGGTCCCCCAGCTTTACCTCCCTTGCTATGTCATTTACCGAAAGTCTTTTCACATATTCCATATAAGGCATATCCTCAGTGCGGGTCATCAGCTGCACTGCCTCCAGCTGCTTCTCCGTAAAGCCCTCCGCCCTGAGTTCCTCGATGGTTATATCCGAATCCTCCAGCACATCATGCAGAAGTGCCACAACGCAGCTGTCCTCCGAAGTCATCTGCTCGGCCACATGTACCGGGTGAAGTATATAGGGCCAGCCCGCACGGTCCATCTGCCCCTCATGTGCCCGGAACGCCACATTGGCCGCTTTTTTTGTCAGTTCAGTATAGATCATTTCTCCAATCCGTCCGTTTTTCCTAAATTACAGATGTTCTGTTACGTCCGTTCTGCTTAGAGATATAAAGCGCATCATCCGCTTTTTTGTACATCTCCTGTCTGCTTTCATTCTCCATCGCCATATGGACGCCCAGGCTTATCGTCAGCTTATCTATGCACGGAAAAGCCGTTTCTTCAACCTTCTTTCGCAGGAGCTCGGCAAATTCATAGGTTTTCTCTTCATCATACCCGGGCAGGACTATGAAGAATTCCTCGCCGCCCCAGCGTCCGAGATTTCCTCCCCTTTCCTTTACTTCCTTAATGCAGAGCTTCCCCAGGATAGACAGGACCTCATCCCCGATACCGTGACCGTAGGTATCGTTCACTTCCTTGAAATGATCGATATCCACCATGATCGTACCCAGGACTGTACCGTTTTTCTTCATTTCTCCGAGAAGATATGCTATCCTTTCCTCTATCTTTCTCCTGTTATACATACCGGTAAGTGCATCGTAATCAGCCATTACCTCCAGCTTCTCATTCAGAAGGCTGAGGTCGAGGTAGGCCTTCTGTAGTTCTCCCGTCGTTGCCGCAACCAGCTTTGAAAGCCGTTTGAGCAGGGAAACCTGACCCTTAAGGACAGTATCATCCACTCTGTAACGGTTTTCCAGGGGCTCCGCATCCCCTTCCCGCATGGCCACGGTAAGCATGGTGATATTATATTCATAAAGCCTGCCGTTATCAGGGTTTCTTTTTACCTCACCCCAGGTATAGAATCCGGAGGTTTCCGCGATCTCGGCAAAGGGTTCTATCTCGATCTCCGCAAAGTTCTCCCAGAACGCTTTTCTTACCGAGCATGAAAAGATAAGGATGGCCTGGGGATTGAACATCTCCACTTCTTCCAGCCTGTGATCAACCTTCCGGATGATATCCTCCGGGTTACCATAGCTCAGATATATATCCATGCCCTCCAGCACATAACCCGCAAGGACTAATGTTCCGTTATCCTCCACGGTAATGGTATGTCTGAGCAGCTCCTCGCCGTCCATGCTTGCCATAAGCGGGAACTCAAATGTCTCCTCGGCAAAGTTGTCATTTCTGTTTATCTGAAGGTATTTTTCATAGACCTCCACCGCAGGAGCATTATTGATCTCTATCAGTCTGTTATCCTCTGCTTTGGTAACCTTAAACGGCATACCCAGCCGCTGCCAGCCTGCGGATTTATCAACCTGGACATGGAAATCCTTACCGTAGTATGCTATCGCGTAGATCGCATTATCGTCGATCCCGTTTTCATCGAAAATGTAATGCTCGCTCTTCTCAAGCTGGTGTCCGCCGGAATAGCCTCCGTAGATGATCACATCCGGAGATACTGCGGCAAGTTCATCAAGAAGGATATGGGTATTGAATTCCGTACCCGGCATAAGAAGCTCCAGCGCCTTAAGCTCCGGAATGGCATTAGCCTCCTCCGCCAGCTTCATTCCGACAACCTTTTCATTTCCCTTGACATCCACCCCGCGAAGCACCTTGATATCTGTGGTCTCAAAGAACATAGCGGAAACCGCTATCCCCTTCTCCGGAATATGCTTATCCACTATCTCGCCGGCAGACAGAGTCCCGACAAAATGGCAATCCGGGAAAGACATGGACAGTCTTCCCGTAACCGCACGGATGACCGACTCATCCTCTACCCCGCTGTATATATGAAACAGAAGCGTTTTATAGCTGCCCCTGCTCATTTCCTTTTTTACAGTATCTATGGCCTTCTCCAAAGCCACTGCGCCCTTAAGGCTTAATGTGATCTGCTTCATACGCAACCTCCCCACCGCATAAAGCGTCGCCCGGACATTATGAACCTGTTATCAGTTTACCACATTCGCGCAAAAAAAGCCACAGTCAGGAAATCCCGTCATTTTTTCAGTTTGCCATCAGCCATGCGAAAAATGAATTAAGCGCCTGTAAACCCGCATAGATCAGGGGTATTGCCTTTATCGGCACCCCCAGGTTCTTTCTCAGATGATCATGCACCGGTGTCAGAAGATTCTTCAGGGGATTTCTTTTGAAGACCCTGATGATCATCATCTTCAGAAGTCCCAGGCCTCCGTCGATAATGAATACCAGCGAAAGCAGCAGGAATATAAGCGGATGTCCGCTCTGCATGGAAAGCAGCGCCATCATAAAGCCTATGGCTCTGGATCCCGCGTCCCCCATCAGTACCTTGCTGGGATTCCAGTTAAAGCAGAGATATGCCAGGAGTACCCCGGCCAGCAGGATGCCCATATCCGAATATACCGGCATCACTTTATTGAAGATCAGGTAAAATGCCAGCAGCTCCACGACGGATACTGAACCGCAGAGCCCGTCCACGCCGTCGGAGCAGTTGGTGACATTTATGGACGCCCACATAAGGATCACGCCGAAGATACCGTATATCACAACCGGAATGTGTACCACATTTCCGAATATAACGATATCCGATGTGTGAAAAGCAAGAAATGTGATCACCGCTCCGAGTGATATCACAAAATCCAGAAGGCCTTTGACCAGTTCCCCCCAGGGAGTATCGGAAGCATCGTCCAGATATCCGGTAAGCATCATGATGAAGACAAGCCCCAGATTGATCAGCAGTTCCCCGTTAACGGGAAGGAACAGGAACGACATCAGAATGAATACAGGGACAAAAAGCACTCCGATACCCGTTATCTTACCGGCGGATTTGTCATTGATCGTTATTATCTCACCGTCGACAGTCTCAACCTTCTTTCCGCCGTCCCTCGGCAGAAAATG
>ONWK01000324.1 GCA_900321505.1 uncultured Eubacteriales bacterium | reverse complement strand
CATCAACAATCTGATCACTACCGATTTCACATTTGTCAAAATAAGTGAAACGGATATTGGTAAGGTCCTGCCGGGTTCGACCTACGGTCTCTATGAGATTATGGAGGACGGAACACGTGTACTTATAGCTACAGCAGTTTCAGATGAAAACGGAGTAGTTGTCTTTGAAGGACTGCTTCCCGGAAAGAAGTATGAGATTGAGGAGCTTGAGGCACCTGACGGTTATTATGTATCAAGTAATCCTGTAACCTTTGGTTATACGATCACTGAGGATGAAGACGGTGAAAAGAAGATAGAGATGGATCCGACAATGGTTTCTGATGGCCAGGGTACGATCTATATTGATGAAACCGGTACAGTACGTTGGCTGGAGCCTTCGGTTATTGTTTCATTCTCAAAGGTAGATGACAAGGGCAATATGCTTGAAGGAGCGACACTTCGTGTTGAAGATATGGAAGGAAATGTGGTTATCCCCGAATGGATAAGTACAGGTGAAGCCTACGAATCAGAAGGAGAGCTTGTTCTCGGCCATACATACAGACTGGTTGAGGTTAAGGCACCTGAAGGTTACGCGATAGCCAATCCGATCGAGTTTACTGTGCCTGATGATGAGGTAAAGCCGGAAGAAAACAAGGTGATCACAGTATCAATGACTGATGTGAAGATCACTAAGATAGTACCTCCGGACACATCTATCAAAACAGGAGACGATACACCGCTTCTTCCGTACGCATTGTTCACAATGTTCGGATTTGTCGGTATAGTTTCAACCATAACTGTAAAGGTAAAAGACAGGAAGAAAGAAAAAGCAGCAAAGAAGTAAACAAGATGAACACGGGACGGTTCCTGATATTAAGTCAGGGACCGTTTCTTTAACAATCTTTGTCTTGCGTTATGTATCAGGATTGGGTAAACTACATACAACGTTGCATTAAGGATCGGAGGCTTTTATAATGCGTTTCGTGGTACAGCGGGTCAGTCATGCGTCTGTAAAGGTGGATGGCGAAGAACTCGGAAGGATCGGGCAGGGTTTTTTTGTACTTATCGGTATCGAGGATGTGGACAATCGTGAGGTGGCGGACAAGATGGTACAGAAGCTCCTTGGCTTAAGGATATTTGAAGATGCGGAAGGCAAGAGCAACCTGCCGCTTAAGGATGTGGACGGAGAGCTTCTCCTTATATCGCAGTTTACACTTTGTGGGGATGCAAGCCACGGAAACCGTCCGTCTTACATACATGCAGCAAGACCTGAAACAGCTGAACCGATGTATGATTACATTGTGGACAGCTGCCGCCGGGCAGGCTACAAGGTTGAAACGGGACGTTTCGGAGCGGAGATGAAATGTGAGCTGCTGAACGATGGACCATTTACGATCTGGATGGATTCAAAGGATATCTGTCCGAAGCTGCACGTGTAGAGGAAGAGGTTACGGTATGGAGAAAATACTGATCGTAGAAGATGATAAAGATCTTTTGAAGCTGTTCCGTACAGTGCTCAAGAAAGAGGGTTATGACGTTGCCGTTGCCGAGGACGGGCTTCAGGCACTGCGGTATCTGGACAGGGATTACGCAGACCTCATTATTTCCGATATCATGATGCCGAACCTTGATGGTTATCAGCTGGTTGAGGCTGTAAGAAAGGCCGGAAGGCAGACGCCAATCCTTATTATTACGGCTAAGGATGGATTTGATGATATGCGCCGCGGTTTCTCTCTGGGTTCGGATGATTATATGGTGAAACCCATAAATGTGAATGAACTTTTGCTCAGAGTACGTGCCCTGCTCCGCAGGAACCAGATGCTGAGTGAGCGTAAGCAGACCTTCGGCTCCCTGGTAATGGACATGGATACAATGACGGTTACGATTGGGGATGATTCCCAGATACTTCCTCAGAAGGAGTTTATGCTTCTGTATAAGCTTATTTGTTCGGCAGGCAAGACATTTACGAGACAGCAGCTGATGGATGAGGTCTGGGGACCGGATTCTCCCAGTGATGTTCGTACGGTGGATGTACATATCAACCGTCTCAGGGAACGTTTCAGAGACTTTGATGAGATAGAGATCGCAACCGTGAGGGGGCTTGGATATAAGATCGTCAGGAAAGCTATGTCTTCCTGAAAGGTGATGGGTTTTAATGAGTGAGAACAGAACCGAAGAAAAGAAGGATATGATAGGAAAAACGGTGGACCGGCTGAAGAAGAGGCGGCGTAAGCTGAACCTCTTCTTTATTCTGCAGATCGCAATGATCACCGTGCTTCTGGTCCTCCTTTCGGCGATCATAGGAGTTTTTCTGGCCAGGCTTTTTAATTTCAGGGACATGCACTGGGCGCCCATAATGATCTTCTTCATCTGGATGACCCTCAGTGTTAGCGTAGCCCATGTTTTCCTTTATAATAAGCTAAAGGTTGTATTTTCTGCAGTAAAGGTGATAAATGATGCGACCGAACAGGTGGCAAAGGGGGATTTTACTATCCGTGTCAAGCTTGATGAGCGTGTGAAAATAGATGAATTTGAAGAACTATATGCGTCATTTAATCGCATGGTTGAAGAACTCGGCACTATAGAAACTCTGCGCGATGACTTTGTGGCGGATGTGTCGCATGAGATAAAAACTCCCATCGCAGCTATAAGCGGATATGCGACGCTGCTTCAGGATGCCGGGCTTTCTCCGGAAGAAAGAAGCCAGCATGTTGACAGCATATTATATAATTGTAATCGTCTTGCAGCGCTTACCGGAAATATACTGATGCTTTCAAGACTTGATAACGGAACAGTTATCTTGAAGAAAAAACCGTATCCGCTTGATGAGCAGATCCGCCGTATTGTTCTTTCCATGGAGGATAAATGGACTGAGAAAAATATGGAGCTTGATATTGATATGGATTCGGTCATGTATAACGGAGATGAAGATCTTCTTTATCATGTATGGATGAATCTTATTTCAAATGCGATCAAGTTCTCCAACCCGGGCGGATTCCTGAAGATCAGTCTTGAGGATAATGCCGGAGGTACAGGCGTTATCTGTGTTACTATACGTGATACGGGAGTCGGGATAAGGTCAGACCAGCTGTCGCACATATATGATAAGTTTTACCAGGCTGACAGATCCAGGAGCAAGGAAGGCAACGGCCTGGGGCTTGCTCTGGTAAAACAGATCACGGACCTGTGCGGTATTTCAATATCCGTAAACAGTAAACAGGGACAGGGCACATCATTTATTCTTGAGTTACCCAAGGATGGATAATTGTAACTATTCAGCTCCCCTGGGAAAAAATAAAAATCACAGATGGAAAGCTTGCTTTCCAGATTGGTATTTATGTGCGCGATAAGGGCGCCAAGCGCGCGTCGTGCCTGCACGAATACCCATTTGGCACCCAACGCTCCGGATGCGGAGATCCGGAATCATAGGGTACTGAATAGTTACGAATAATTACAAAAAGGAAAATAGAATGGAACATTTAAATCAGAAAAAAATACGTAACTTCTGCATAATCGCACATATCGATCACGGAAAGTCGACTCTGGCAGACAGGATAATCGAAAAGACAGGTACACTCACCCAGCGTGAGATGCAGGAGCAGGTACTGGATAATATGGATATCGAACGGGAAAGAGGGATCACCATAAAATCCCAGGCTGTTCGTATCATTTACAAGGCAAAGGACGGAGAGGAATATATCTTTAACCTTATCGATACTCCGGGTCATGTGGATTTTAACTATGAGGTGTCCAGATCTCTTGCGGCATGCGAGGGCGCAATACTTGTCGTGGATGCGGCACAGGGTATAGAGGCCCAGACTCTTGCAAATGTATATCTAGCCATAGATCATAATCTGGAGGTTTTTCCGGTCATCAATAAGATCGACCTTCCCTCCGCAGAACCTGAACGTGTAAAGAACGAGATAGAGGATATAATCGGTATCGAGGCTCAGGATGCGCCGCTCATTTCCGCAAAACAGGGGATAGGTATAGAAGAGGTGCTGGAAAATGTTGTTGCAAAGATTCCCGCCCCTTCCGGAAATATAGATGCACCCTTTAAGGCACTGATATTCGACAGTCTTTATGATTCATATAAGGGAGTCATAATCTTCTGCCGTGTTTTTGACGGCGTTATGGCAAGAGGACAGAGGATACATATGATGGAGACCGGTGCAGAGGCTGATGTTGTTGAGGTCGGGATATTCGGCGCCGGACAGTTTATCCCGCAGGATGAGATATCTGCCGGAATGGTGGGATATATCACCGCCAGTCTGAAGAATGTTAAGGAAACGGCTGTGGGTGATACGGTTACAGATGCGGACCGCCCCTGTGAGGAGGCGCTTCCGGGATATAAAGAAGCCCGTTCCATGGTGTTCTGCGGTATGTATCCCGCGGACGGGGCTAAATATCCGGAGCTCCGGGATGCTCTTGAGAAGCTTCAGTTAAATGATGCAGCTCTTCGTTATGAACCGGAGACCTCCATAGCTTTGGGCTTTGGCTTCCGCTGCGGTTTCCTGGGACTGCTTCATCTGGAAGTAATCCAGGAACGTCTTGAGAGAGAGTACAACCTGGATCTGGTAACTACAGCTCCCGGCGTAATCTACAGAGTATATAAGACAAACGGTGAAATGATCGAGCTTACCAATCCTTCCAACCTTCCCGATCCATCCGAAATCGATTATATGGAAGAGCCAATCGTTGCAGCAGAGATCATGGTCACCACAGAATTCACGGGTGCAATAATGAAGCTCTGCCAGGAACGCCGCGGCAACTATATCAGTATGGAATATCTGGAGGAGACCCGTGTTCTACTGAAATATGATCTTCCGCTTAATGAGATCATTTACGACTTCTTTGATGCGCTGAAATCCAGATCCCGCGGATATGCGTCCTTTGATTATGAGCTTAAGGGATATGTCAGGTCGGATCTTGTGAAGCTGGATATACTGATCAATCATGAATCGGTGGATGCGCTGTCATTTATCGTATATAAGGGATCTGCATATGAGAGAGGCAGAAAGATGTGCGAAAAGCTGAAGGAAGAAATCCCCAGACATCTCTTCGAGATCCCGATCCAGGCTGCGGTAGGCGGAAAGGTTATTGCAAGAGAAACTGTAAAAGCCATGCGTAAGGATGTGCTTGCCAAGTGTTACGGAGGTGATATCACCCGTAAGCGTAAGCTGCTGGAAAAGCAGAAGGAAGGTAAGAAGCGCATGCGCCAGATCGGAAATGTTGAGATCCCGCAGAAGGCATTTATGTCTGTGCTGAAACTGGAGGAAGAGTAGGTGCTGAGATTATTATTTGCCCCAGATGATGATCCGCAGCACGCACACCCTGTGTGCAATGTGCTGCGGGAACACTCACGGTTCCCGTCATTTTGCTGCGCAAAATGACTACACCGTTCGTGTTCTGCGGGAGAGTTATGGTCTCAAGCGACCGCGCAAGCGCGTCGCTTGGACCTTTTGACCCTATCATCATATCATTTGCTTCAGGATGACTAATTTGGACAGAAACAGAGGAAATAATGAAACGAAATATAAGTCTATATATACATATCCCCTTCTGTGTACAGAAATGCCTTTACTGCGATTTTCTGTCTTTTGATGATACGATGTATGCCACACAGCTGCAATACATGGATGCCCTGCGGACGGAGATAATGCTGTATAAGCCATTTGCAGACAGGTATGTGGTCCGGTCCATCTTCATAGGGGGCGGAACGCCGTCCGTTATGGATGAATCGCTGATAGAAGCGCTGCTCAGTACGGTGCGTCAGATCTTTTCCGTGGACAGATTTGCGGAGATCACCATAGAGGCAAATCCGGGGACTCTTAAATATACGGATCTTCTGGCATATCAGTCCTATGGGATAAACCGCCTTTCCATCGGGCTTCAGAGCGCCGATGATGAGATGCTGCGCCTTCTGGGGCGTATTCATAACTTTGATCAGTTTGTTGCCGGATATACTTCTGCCAGAAGAGCGGGATTCAGGAATATAAATGTTGATGTCATGTCGGGTATTCCCGGTCAGGATATGCATTCCTATGTAGATACCCTTACAAGAGTGATGGAATACAGGCCGGAGCATATTTCAGCATATTCCCTTCAGGTTGAAGAAGGTACACCTTTGGCGGAGGATCCCGTACTTACGGGAATGCTGCCGGATGAGGAGTCTGACCGAAGAATGTATGCAATGACGAAGAAAATACTCAGGACCAACGGTTATGAGCGTTATGAATTCTCGAATTATGCGCTTCCCGGTTATGAATGCATGCATAATAAGGTGTACTGGACCGGCGGAGAGTATATAGGCCTGGGCCTGGGAGCAGCCTCTCTTTTCAAGGGAGAAAGGTTTTCCAATCTCAGGGATCTGTCGCAGTATCTGGAGCTTATGCAGGAGGCTGCAGCAAACAATACTCCCGAGGTTGACAAGCTGGAGCTTTATGAAGCTGTAGTTGCGCATCTGAGACAGGATGTAACTGCCATGTATGTGGACCGCAGGATGGAGGAATATATGTTCCTGGGGCTCAGGATGATCAGGGGAGTAAACCGCAGGGAGTTCAGGGAACGTTTCAATAAGGATATGTTCGCAGTATACGGGCCGGTCATAAACAGATACGAGGCAGACGGCTTTATGGATTTTGATGATGATTATGTATGGCTGACAGATGCGGGTATAGATGTAAGCAATATAATTCTTTCGGATTTTCTGCTGGATAAGTAGATATAATTTTGCAGCTGTTCAGCACTCCGTTCTTCGGATGCTTGGTATCCATCGATGTGGGTGCTGTATAGTTACTGAAGGTTATAAGATCCTTCGCTGTGGCAGGTATGACACGCATTATTCCATGTCATCATAAGCTTAGCGAAGGATCTTATGGTTATGGCGAAAAAAACACGAAAAATCCCTACATTTTCCTTGACAAACAGTGCCCCGAGGTGATAGATTAATTCTGATGGTTAGCACTCAGATGACATGAGTGCTACCAACAACTAAATATGATATGAGGATGGTGATGGAATTTGGAGCAGACCGAAATGCTCGATGACCGGAAAGAAAAGATCCTCAAGGCGATCATAGCCAATTATCTGGAGACGGGTGAACCGGTGGGAAGCCGGACCATTTCCAAGTTTACCGATCTTAACCTGAGTTCCGCAACGATACGCAATGAGATGGCGGATCTCGAGGAAATGGGTTATCTGGTGCAGCCGCATACTTCTGCAGGACGTATTCCCACGGATAAGGGATACCGTTTCTACGTGGATTCCATGAATGTGGAAAGAAGCGCAGAAGAGGAGACACGCGGTGCGTTGCTGGAACGGGTTGATAAACTGGAAAGCCTGTTAAAACAGGTTGCGAAGGTGCTGGCGTACAATACCCAGTATGCGACGATGGTTACGACTCCGCAGCTCAGAAACCGTCAGGTTAAGTTCATCCAGCTGTCCCAGGTTGATGATAATGACCTTGTAGCCGTGATAGTGGTCGGAGACAATGTGGCAAAGAACCGTCTTATCCATGTTGAAAGGGCGCTCAGTAACGAGGAAGTGCTGAAGCTGAATCTGCTGCTGAACACATTCCTTACAGGGGCATCATTGAATGAGATCAATCTGGAGCTCATGCAGGCCATGCGTCGGCAGGCCGGTGAATACGCGGATATACTGGAGAATGTATTCGAAGGTATAGTTGATGCGGTGCATCAGGCTGAGGAAATGCAGATCTATACCAGCGGCACTTCGAATATCCTTCGTTACGGGGAGTTGGGAGATGTGCAGAAGGCAACGGCATTGCTGGAAACTCTGGAGGATAAGAGCGGACTGGAATCACTGATCGACGAGAGTATGAAATCCGGCGAGCAGGGCAAGGACGGGATCCAGATCTATATCGGCGAGGAAGCACCGGTACAGAATATGAAGGATTACTCCATAGTGACCTCCACTTATGAGTTGCCGGAGGGTGCAAAGGGGACTATCGGTATCATCGGACCCAAGCGGATGGATTACAAGAAAGTGGTCCAGACGCTGAAGGATCTTACAGATGAGCTGGATTCCATATTTAGAAAAAATGAGAAAAAGGAGTGACGAGCATGGCAGGAAAAGGTATAGACGCTATGCTGAAGCGCCTGCAGGAAGAAAAGGAAAATGAAGCACTTCCGGCAGAGCAGAAGCTGATCGTCGATCCCAACAGAGTGGATGCCGGTACACGGGTATCCATCGATGAGGAAGAGGACGTAGATCCCGAAGATGCAGATGCAAAGCGTCCGAAGCCGGTGCCTAAGAAGAACCGCAGAGGTTCCAAGGCTATGATGGCAGAGCTGGAAGAGGCTCATGCACTTGCAGAAAATAACAAAGAGAAGTATACCAGACTGCTGGCTGACTTCGATAATATGAGGGCGAGAAATGAAAAGGAAAACGCCAAGATGTTTGATTACGGCGCTTCCGATACGCTGGAAAAGCTGCTCCCCATCATTGATAACTTTGAAAGAGCACTCGATCATGTAACGGATGAAGAAAGAACGCCGTTTGAAGAGGGTATCGAGATGATCTATAAGCAGCTTATGGATACACTGCAGAAGATAGGCGTTAAGCCTATGGATCCGGTCGGAAAGCAGTTTGATCCGAATTACCATAATGCGGTCATCCATGTAGAGGATGCGGAGCAGGGCGAGAATATAGTCGTTGAGGAGATGCAGAAAGGCTACATGTATAAGGATTCGGTACTTCGCCACAGCATGGTGAAGGTCGCAAATTAATAAAATGAAACAGATGACCGCGATGCTCCGGGATATGCTGCCGGACAGGGCGGGGATTTAAATAACAGTACAAAATAAATGGACAAATATATCTTCAGGAGGAAGAAAAAATGGGAAAGATTATTGGTATCGATCTTGGAACTACAAACTCTTGTGTAGCAGTTATGGAAGGCGGTAAGCCGGTAGTTATCACGAATGCGGAAGGTTCACGTACTACACCTTCAGTTGTTGCATTCCTTAAGTCCGGTGAGCGTGTTGTCGGTGATGCGGCTAAGCGTCAGGCAGTTACAAACGCTGATAAGACCATTTCATCCATCAAGCGTCATATGGGTTCTGATTATAAAGTTGAGATTGACGGAAAGAAGTATTCTCCGGAGGAGATCTCCGCAATGACTCTTCAGAAGCTGAAAGCAGATGCCGAGGCATATCTCGGTGAGAAGGTTACGGAAGCAGTTATCACTGTTCCTGCATACTTCACGGATGCACAGCGTCAGGCAACAAAGAACGCAGGTAAGATCGCAGGTCTTGATGTTAAGCGTATCATCAACGAGCCTACTGCTGCAGCACTTTCTTATGGTCTTGATAATGAGAAAGAGCAGAAGATCATGGTTTATGACCTTGGCGGCGGTACCTTCGATGTGTCCATCATCGAGATCGGTGACGGTGTCATCGAGGTTCTTGCGACAGCAGGTAACAACCTCCTTGGTGGTGACGACTTCGATAATGCAGTTACAAAGTATATGCTGGATGAGTTCCAGAAGAAGGAAGGCGTTGATCTTTCCAACGAT
>ONWK01000148.1 GCA_900321505.1 uncultured Eubacteriales bacterium | reverse complement strand
TAGTATACTCGAAAAGATGTGCAAAGGTAAAGTCAGTTCAACCTGAATTTACTATTGCAATGAGGAATTTACTTTCGCAATCAACTTTTTTAAATTTTCCTCTTGACATCCGAACATCTGTTTGTTATATTAAGAACATCGAAGCAAACACATGTTCGGAGGTGTTAAAATGAGATCACGTACTCTTATAATCACAGCAGCAATACTGTTATCAGCAGTTATTTGTATACTTATTCTTTCTTCAGGTAATTCAGACCTGAACAGGGCAGAAGCTTCAACCGTACAGCAGAAGATGTACACCAGTATTGAGATCCAGGACGGCGATACACTCTGGAGTCTCGCAGAGACCTATGGACAGAAGTACAAGGATTACTCAGTTTTTATTGATGAAGTCTGCTCTATCAACAAGTTATCGGGTGACCGCATAACAGCAGGTGCCTGCCTGCTTATCCCGGTCTATCGATAAACCCTCTAATATTTCCATTCTGGTAAATCCTGTGTGCATCCCGGGCACACAGGATTTCTTAAGTTAAAAAGTATTTTGACCATAAAAGAAGGATTATGATATAATAAACTGTTAAATTATGCGTTTGGAGATTTACGGAATGAATGAACAAATGATAACCAATATACCCGAAGAATACAGAGTGGATGAACCTGTCCCCGCACATGAGCCTGAACGTCAGGATTTCTTCGTATCCCTCTGCCGCAATTATATCGAACAGAATCTTAAGGAAGGCAGGCAGCTGAAATATGCCATTGTTACCTTCGGATGTCAGATGAATGTATATGATTCCGAACGTCTGAAGGGTGTACTTGAAAAGATAGGTTATACCGAATCCTCCGAAGAAGATGCCGACCTGGTCATTTTCAATACATGTACCGTAAGGGAAAATGCCAACCAGCGTCTTTACGGACATCTCGGTCAGCTTAAACCCCGGAAGAAGGCCAATCCTCACTTCATGATCGGTCTGTGCGGCTGTATGATGCAGGAACCGAGTGTTGTTGCAAAGATAAATACATCCTATTCTTTTGTTGATTTTATCTTCGGAACCTTTAATCTGCACCGGCTTCCGGAGCTGCTTTTTGCGCGGCTTCATGAGAATAAGAGGATGATCGAGGTCCTTCCCGAACCGAAGGAGCACGTGGAAATTAAGGGCGCCAAGAGAAAATACTCCTTCAAATCCGGCGTTAATATCATGTATGGCTGCAACAATTTCTGCACCTATTGCATAGTACCTTATGTCCGCGGGCGTGAGCGCAGCCGTACACCCGAAGATATCCTGCAGGATATACGTGAACTTGCAGCTGACGGTGTTACCGAGATCATGCTCCTTGGCCAGAATGTCAACTCCTACGGTACGAATTTCATGGAGGAGAGTGAGGTGATCAGCAGTAATCCGGAATATGGATTTCCTGAGCTTCTGGAGGATGTATGCGCTATACCCGGTCTGGTGAGGGTACGCTTCATGACCAGCCATCCAAAGGACCTCTCGGACAAACTGATCAGCGTAATAGCCCGGAATCCAAAGGTATGCCGACACATCCACCTTCCCATACAAAGCGGTTCATCAGCGCTCCTTAAGGCCATGAACCGGCATTATACCAAGGAGTCTTATCTTTCACTTGTAGATAAGATCCGGGAAACACTTCCCGATGTGTCCCTTACCACCGATATCATGGTAGGTTTCCCCGGGGAAACGGAGGAGGATATAGACGATACCATCGATGTAGTCCGTAAAGCCGGTTTCGACCAGGCCTTTACCTTTATCTACAGTCCCCGTACCGGAACTCCCGCCGCAGCCATGGAACAGCTTCCGGAAGATGTTGTAAAGACGAGATTCCAGCGGCTGCTGAATGTTGTAAATGAGGTGGCACATCAGCGCTGCGGCCGGTTTGAAGGCCTGGTAAAAGAGGTGCTTGTGGAAGAAAAAAATGCACAGCTGGAAAACTTCATGACCGGCAGGACAGAAGAGAATATACTTGTGCATTTTCCGGGTGATGAAGCCCTGATCGGTAAATACATCCCCGTACTGCTCAAGGAATCCAAGGGCTTTTATTATTTGGGTGAGGCCGTGCGTAAATGACATGAACTTCCGCGAGCAATGAGCCTGGCGGACATGCCTTCATGTACATTTGGCGAATGCCGCGAGAGTCAAATATCCTGCTCCTCCGGGGCAGACAAACAAAAAGAAGAATCTAAGTCAAGCCCTGCTGCTTGCAGTGGGGTATTTGACCGATATAGAAAGAGAGTAACTCCGTGGAAATCGATAGATCAAAACTTTCTCCCATGATGCAGCATTATCTTGCAACAAAGGAAGAGGTGGGTGAACCCATACTTTTCTACAGGCTGGGAGATTTTTATGAAATGTTTTTTGACGACGCACAGCTGGTAGCAAAAGAGCTGGAGCTGACCCTTACAGGAAAGGACTGCGGTCTTTCCGAAAGAGCTCCCATGTGCGGCGTCCCTTATCATGCCGCAGATACCTATATCGGAAGGCTTATCGCAAAGGGTTATAAGGTGGCTATCTGCGAACAGGTTGAGGACCCCAAGCTTGCCAAGGGCCTGGTTGAAAGAAAGGTGGTCAGGGTAGTAACTCCCGGTACCAACATTTCCGAACAGGCTCTTGAGGAGGGAAGAAACCATTTCCTGTTATGTCTGTCCGAGAACAGGGGCAGATTCGGTATCGCCGTTACGGATATCTCAACCGGCGTATTTCTCTGTACACGTGTGGACAGCTGGAACAAGGTTCTGGATGAGATAATCAAATACGAACCCCGTGAGCTTCTGCTGCCGCCGGGACTTATGCCTCCGAAAGAAGCAGAAGAGATATCTCTGATCTCGGATAAAGTGACCGTTGAGGATCTGAGACGGCTGGAGGAGCTGACAGTTCGGCAGGAGATCAGCTGTACCTGCCTTACAAAAGCACATTATGACGGAGCATCTGCTGAAGCTGCAGTCCTCCGCCAGTTTCACGTAATGTCCCTGGAGGGACTGGGGCTTAAGGATCATCCTGAAGCCGTACAGGCAGCGGGCGCCATGCTCAGGTATATCAGCGAAACGCAGATGACCGAGGAAGAGCAGATCAACAACCTGAAGGTATATTTTACGGATCAGTATATGGTACTGGATTCTTCAACAAGAAGGAATCTGGAGCTTTGCGAGACCATGCGCGACAAGCAGAAGAGAGGTTCTCTCCTTTGGGTTCTTGATCATACCAATACCGCAATGGGCGCAAGAAAGCTCAGGTCATGGGTCGAGCAGCCCCTTCGTGATAAGGAAATGATACTTGCAAGGCAGGATGCCATAGCGGCCCTGTCCGATAATCTGGTAGTCCGGGATGAGATGCGGGAATATCTGAATGCCATCTATGATCTGGAACGCCTGATGACCAGGATCTCCCTCAGGACAGCAAATCCCCGGGATCTTCTCAGCTTCAGGCAGTCCATCGGTTTTCTTCCATATATCAGGAATCTTCTGCATGAGCTCCCTGAAACCGGGAAATTCAATGAAATGCTGGAGGACTATGACGATCTTTCAGACATTCATCAGCTCCTGCAGGATGCCATTGATGAAGACGCGCCCATAACAGTAAAGGAGGGCGGCATCTTCCGCCCGGGCTATAATGCCGAGATCGATGACCTGAAGGAGAAGAAGGGTAATTCCAAGCAGCTCCTTATGGAAATGGAGGAGCGGGAGAGGGAAGCCAGCGGTATCCGTAATCTGAAGATCAAATATAATAAGGTGTTCGGCTATTACCTTGAAGTTACCAGCTCATTTCTGGATAAGGTTCCAGCGCATTTCATAAGAAAGCAGACTCTTGCAAATGCAGAGCGTTATACCACCGATGAGCTTAACCAGCTTTCGGATGTTATACTGAATGCCGAGGACCGTCTTTTCGCCCTGGAATACGCCCTGTATTCCGATCTGAGAGACCGGCTTACCATGGAGATCAAAAGGGTTCAGCACATGGCGGATATAATTGCGGAGCTGGATACCTACTGTTCGCTGTCGGTAGCCGCCGTAAGAAACCATTATGTCCGTCCCGGGATCAATGAGGAGCAGATCATTTCCATAACCAACGGTAGACATCCGGTTGTGGAAAAAATGCTTCCTAACGATTCCTTTATACCGAATGATACAATACTGGATCCGGATTCCCGCCGGATCGCCATTATTACCGGTCCCAACATGGCCGGCAAATCCACCTACATGCGCCAGGTGGCCCTTATCGCGCTTATGGCTCAGATAGGCAGCTATGTACCCGCTGATTCTGCGGATATATGTATAAGCGACAGGATATTCACCCGGGTCGGCGCCAGCGATGATCTGGCCCAGGGACAATCCACATTCATGGTGGAAATGAGCGAGGTTGCGTCCATTCTCAGAAATGCCACAAAGGATTCGCTTATCATCCTTGACGAGATCGGCCGGGGAACCTCAACCTTTGACGGGCTTTCAATAGCCTGGGCGGTGGTGGAATATATAGCGGATACAAAAAAACTCGGTGCAAAAACCCTTTTTGCCACCCATTATCATGAGCTTTCAGAGCTGGAGGGCAAGCTCTCCGGCGTACAGAATTTCTGTATAGCCATACGCCAGACCGGAAGCGGTATAGCCTTCCTCAGAAAGAT
>ONWK01000373.1 GCA_900321505.1 uncultured Eubacteriales bacterium | reverse complement strand
TATCTACTATGAGGTGGATAAAACCATTGATATCGAGCGGCGCTTTGACAGAGCGAAGATGGCGGCAGATGCCCTGAGAGGTAATTATACTACGGCCATCGGTGAATTTGATGTAAAGATGCATGATCAGATGATGTTCAATGATCGTCTGCTGGGAGAGTTCAGAACTGCCATTGATGAGAAGCAGTTTACTGTATTTCTGCAGCCGAAGTATGATATCCGGGCGGATGTACCGGCTCTCGTGAGCGCAGAAGCGCTTGTTCGCTGGAAACATCCGAAGCTGGGAATGATCAGCCCCGGTCTTTTTATCCCGCTGTTGGAGGAGCATGGCCTGATCTTCGATCTGGATTACTATGTGTGGAATGCTACAGCAGCCTACATCCGCTATTGCAAGGATACATATGGCTTCTCCGTACCCGTTTCGGTAAATGTATCACGTATCGATATGCTGATGCCGAATCTCAAGGATATATTTGAGGAGATACTGGAAAGGTATTCACTGACCACGGAGGATATTATCCTGGAGATCACAGAATCTGCTTATACCGGCGATGCAACGCAGGTTATTTCTACGGTAACGTTGTTCCGTGAGGACGGCTTCGGTGTTGAAATGGATGATTTCGGTACGGGCTATTCGTCTCTGGGCATGCTGTCCAAGCTGCCTATAGATGCGTTGAAGCTGGATATGTCTTTTGTACGGAATGCATTCAGCGAAAAGAAAGATATGCGGATGATCGAACTGATCATCGATATTGCAAAGCATCTGAGAGTTCCTGTAATAGCAGAAGGTGTGGAAACGGAAGAACAGTACCTGTCGCTGAAGGAAATGGGCTGCGATATAGTACAGGGCTATTATTTCTCAAAGCCTGTTCCGCAGGAGGAATTTGATCGGTTTATCAAAGAGAGATAACATACAGGACCGCCGCGAACGAAAAGATTGCTGTAATTCAAAGGGGGATACCATGAAAAAGGTTCTGGGCAGCAAGGCATGGACCATCGCAGGGTTTATCCTTGGCAGGGTTGATTACCGTTATCTGTCCTTTGGAGTGCTGGCCTTCCTGTGGGGTCTCTTTATGATCGGACAGAGGATCAGTGGTTATCTGAATCTGTGGGTCAAGGATCCGACCGTCTGCATGGCCATTATGATTATGCTGAAGTACTGTCTGATGATCGCCATCCTGTTTTATCTGAAGGTAAATCTGAAGCGGGAACGCGGACGCATGTATGCAAATCTGGTAGCCGCAGGCTGGAACGCGTGGAAGGATAAGAACAAGGAAGGCTATGATTGTGTTGTGACCTTCGAACGGACGAAGGATGAGGTGATCAGGTTGCACTTACAAATATACGGATCCAAAGACAGTAAGGAAGGATAGAAGCAGGCTGCGGCAGGTTGAAGCAGGCGGAAATTCATATCAGGCATTCAGGAGCCTATTTTTCAGGCTTCTGGATGCCTTTTATGCATTCGCAGAGTTTTGGAATCTGATTGCGGGCATCCGGAAGCTCTTATTATCAGTATCCTGAATGTTAAGTAAGTAGTTCTCCCGGCTTTATGACTGTGGAATGAACAGACAGTCTGTGGTAAAATGGGGGCATGGGTGTATAAGAATATCTGATTTTTACTGGCTTATGAGGACTAGGTTATGACTAAGAAACGTGTAGGACTGATCGTAGATATCCTGATGTACGGCCTGCTGCTGGCACAGATGCTGTATATCTTCATCGGCGGCGTAGCCCATGAGATCATCGGGATCGCATTCTTCGTATGCATGGTGGTGCATCTGGTACTGAAGGGATGGTGGTTCCGCACTCTCTTTAAGAAGAAGAGCGCTTCCCGCAGATTCTTCGACATACTGACCTGTTTGCTGATCCTGACGGTACTTACGCTGATGTTCAGCAGCATGGGTGTATCAAGGATACTCTTCCCCTGGTTCCACGCTCTGGGAAGTGCGGATCTGCACCGTTATCTTGCAACGGCGGTGTTGGCCATGGGGGTTCTGCATGGCGGTATGCACGGAATCTGGCGGGCGAAGAAGAAGGGCCGCGCCCTGGTACTGGTGATCCTGGCAACAATTCTCGCGCTGGCGCTGGGACTCTTCGGCGTTCCGTATATGAACCGGCATCTGAAGCAGGTGGATATTTCCCATGCAGATAAGGTGCAGGGAGACAAGGTGGACTGGAAGGGAAAGAAGCCTCTGGTGGTTTACTTTACACGACTGGGGAATACGGATTTTGAACCGGATGTGGATGCGGTATCCGGCGCATCCCTGCTGATGTCTGACGGGGAAATGATGGGAAGCAACCAGCTTCTGGCAGATATGATCTGCGATATTCTGGACTGTGATGCCGCAGCCATTACTTTGACAGGACAGCGGTATCCATCGTCCTACAATTCCACCATTTCCGTGGCCAGGGACGAACTGAAAGCCAATGCGAGACCGGCTATTGAGACTATTGATGTATCAGAGTATGATTCACTGATCCTGATCTATCCGCTGTGGTGGGGATCCATCCCCATGCCGGTGGCCACTTTCCTGGAGCAGCATGATCTCCGGGAAAAGATCATCTATCTCATTGCGACTCAGGGCAGTGCCGGCTATGGCAGTACTGTTTCTGAGATTGAGGAGCTTGCCTCAGGAGCAAAGGTGGTGAAGGGAACCAGCATTTACTGTGAGGATATTCCGGATGCCAGAGCTGAGTTATATGAGCTGATCCGCAGTTGGAACGAAGGAAAATAGGAAACAACGTCGTCGTGGAGGGACTGTACCGGTGGATGCGAAAAACAGGAAGCATTTCTCACTTGCGTTCAAACAGCATATCCTGATCATTTCGATCGTGACCATCGTAGCTGCCGTACTGGTTACGATCAGTTATCGTGCCTTTACGAAGATAACCTTTGATCAGATTTATGAGCGTCTGGATGAGATTGGTAAGAAAGGCGCGTATAATCGGGAATTTATTTCCTACGACTGTTCGCTGATCATTGACATAACGGCTTCGGATGAATATCAGAAAGCGCGGTCTGAAGCGGAAACAGGCAAGGATATCCGGATACTGATCACATGGTACTCAAACTATATGTTTAATGAGGAAGACCATGAGCTGATCACGGATAAGGAGTATAAGGAGCTTTTGAAAACCTGGGCAGACGAAGCGGCGCTGGAGGGAGTGGATACAGAGGATGATATCGTATGGGACGAATGGGTAGCGTTAAACCATCCGGAATATATTAATTACTGTAATACTAATATGCTGTTTGAAGAAACCCATAACCTTGTGCGTGATGAAGCTGACCTTACCGGAGTCAGTGATATAGCGATCTATGCTGAGGAAGCTGATCATATCGCTCTTATGATCAGTGCTGCTTCCGTATCGGAAGAAGATACGTTGGATGAGGATTTCCTTAACTGTGGGGAGCGTTTTGATCATGTGGAGGTCATCGATGCCTTTTTTTGACTGTGGTTTTGATATAATAACTACGGGATCCGATGTTACAGAAGTCAGTGTGGTCGAGGGAGCGGATATTATTATGGGAAAGAAAAAAGTTGAACATGTGGTATTTGATGGGATGAGGAAGATAAAAAAGAAAGTCAATATCAACCAGTATAACACTCAAACAGAAAAGAGAATAATGGGACATACAGATAAGCTGAATACTCAGAAACATCCATTTCCACCACTCTATGATAAGAATTCAAGGGTGTTGATACTCGGAAGCTTTCCTTCTGTTAAATCCAGAGAGATGAAGTTTTTCTATGGCCATCCGCAAAACAGATTCTGGAAGGTGATCGCAGGTATTTTTGATTATAAGATCCCGGAGTCAATTGAAGAAAAGAAGAAGCTGATCCTCGATAATCATCTTGCACTTTGGGATGTCATTGCCGAATGCGAGATAATAGGTTCATCTGATGCGAGCATTAAAAATGCAAGGGCAAATGATCTGAGTGAAATCCTGGATAATGCGCCGATCCGGAAGATAATAGTAAACGGTAAAACAGCGGAAAGATTATATATCAAATATATTGAACCCATGACGGGAATAAAAGCTGTGGCACTTCCATCCACCAGCCCGGCAAATGCGGCGTGGGGCCTGGATAGACTAATAGATATTTGGGGATCGGAAATCAGAGATGCTGATGTGGAGTGATTAAGAATTAATTAAGAATCGGACAAGGTTGGGATTAAGACTTCCTGTGACGTTTGCGGTATAGTAAGATCAGCGAAC
>ONWK01000323.1 GCA_900321505.1 uncultured Eubacteriales bacterium | reverse complement strand
GCAACACTGTAGATCTTTGTAAGCTCCAGCTGTTCTTCGTAAGTCATGGGCGGCATGATGCCCGGAAGGCATTTGGCCAGCAGCGACTTCCCGGCGCCTGCAGCTCCCGCAAGGATGATATTATGAAAGCCCGCCACCGCGATCTCCATCCCGCGCTTCATAACCTTCTGTCCCCGTATCTCCGACATATCATTCATAACGGTTCTTTCACCGTCCGAAGATTCATGATAGGTATATTTCCGAAGGCTTATCTCTCCTGAAAAGAAAGCTATGATCTCATACAGTTGGGATACCCCATATACCTCCACCCCCTCTATACAGGCAGCTTCTTCAGCATTTTCGCAGGGTACCACAAGCTTCCGTATACCCTTTCCTGCTGCAAAATGGGCAACAGGAAGAACACCGGGAATGCCACGGACACTGCCGTCCAGCCCCAGCTCACCAAGAAAAAGATATTCATCCATACCTTCGGTGGAAATGATCTCCATGGAACAAAGAAGCGCCACCGCTATGGCAAGATCATAGCCGGCGCCTTCCTTACGTATGTCCGCGGGAGAAAGACTCACGGTGATCCGCCTTGGCGGAAGACCGTAACCTGAATTCTTGAGTGCTGTACGCACCCTGTCGCCTGCCTCACGAACGGAGGAGGCAAGATATCCTACCATGGAAAGACCCGGCAGCCCGTTGCCGATATCCGATTCCACGGATACGAGCATGCCGTCTATCCCAAGAGGACAACCGCTTTTGATGCAACTGTACATACATGGCTCCTTTCGCCTCTTCGGGAGTATGTACAGCTGAAGTATTTAAACAGCCGGCGTTATGCCGGCTGCGATCAACCTGTTAATGCTTTTTCATCACTTTTTTCCTGTTTTCGCTGCCTTACCTTCTTTTCAATAAATATGAAAAGGAAATACATGGCTACGGCACAAAGCGTTCCCGTAAACATCGCAACGATTACATCCGTAGGATAATGAACACCCAGATATATCCTGGAAAAAGGCGTAAGAACAGCTATTACAGCCAGAACAATTTTGGGCCATAATATACTGCACCCGAAAAAGAATGCAACTGTTACAGCAAATGCGCATGCTGTATGTCCGGAAGGAAATGATGTATCAGTCTCCGCATTTCCCACTCTCTGCAGACCTGATACAACCTCATACGGCCTGACCCTGCCCACAATACTTTTGAGCATCACATTATTCACCAGAAAGCTGAGTGCTAAAGACATACTGGATATTATACCCAACCGGCGTGTCTTCTTAAATATCAGAAGCACCAGGCACAGCGCGATCCAGAATATACCTTTATGCCCCAGGAAGGAAATCCCCTTCATAATCGGAGAAAGCCAGTCTGTCCTAATATTCTCCTGAAAATAAAGCAGGACATCCTCATCCCATGCTACTATCGCATCAATCATTTATATAACCTCTGAACTCTTTTACCGGCTATCACACAGGAAGTGAACATTCACTTTTTAAACCGGAATAAAAACATCCTGTCACGGTATCATCAATAAGTGAAATATACCAGTTCCTCCGCAGCAGGACTGGTCTTTGCTACGCTCGTTGCATAGATCACAGGGCCTTCACCCTGGAATTCAGGATAATACTCCTTCTTAATCTCACCCTCGACCATTACCCATTCGCGGTCTGTAAGACTGCCTGCCCCGCCATAGTAGGTTTTAAAGCCTACAAAAGCTATATCCGCAGCACAGCAGGTCATGGCAAATCTTCCGGGTACAAAGGCTTTCGGACCGTAGGTGCTGGGTCGATGTACCTGCGCCTTGAAATGTATGGTCTTACCCACATATTTGTCAGGATTATCAGCCGCATCCGCATAGAACAGGCCGAAGTCCTCTTCCCCAAGCTCGATCCTGGGTCCGGAGGTGTCAAAGGGGAGCTCCACTTCTTCATTCCCGCCGTTCATCATTTCACCCTTATCATCTTCAAAAATGATCTGGGCGCGCCTGTTGACCGCACGTATGCTCCTGCGGTATTCAGCCATACGCGTATCTTCATTACAACGGTTAAAGATGATCATATCTGCATTGCGGAGCTGATCCATCATAACCTTCTTCATGTTGTTTACATAGAGATCAAATGTAGTGGCATCCACAAAGGATAATACCTGGACCACCGTCCAGCCCTTGGGTACACGGATCTGGAAGAGCTTATCCAGCTCCCACATTCCGTTATACTCGATCATTACATTTTCAGGCTCATACTTTTTGGAAAGCTCAAGAAGATAGTCGGTATTCAGCGTCTCCTCAGTGATCATCTCGGGGAAGATATTCTTCTTCCGGAGAACATCAAAATCGTACTCCTCCTCGCCGTCCTCACAGATCAGAAACAGTGTTTTCTGTCCCTCTGTAAAATCCTGTTTAAGCAGAGTGTCCTTTGCAAATGTAGTCTTTCCGCTTCCGAGAAATCCCATGAAAAGATATACCGGGATCTCCTTTGGTTCATTCTTCTTCATTACGTCATGCCTCTCAGATTCCGAACAGTTCAGCTATGGCAGCTTCCTTAAGCTCACTGCCGATAACACAGAGCTTGCCTGTATATTCCGCCGAGCCTTCACGTATCTCAAATTCACCGGGAACAAGGTCAAACTCCATCCATTTCTGTTCCTTATCAGGAACGATACCCTTGGCTCTGAGAATGATGCCGTAAGGATTGTCATCCTCCTGAGAAAGCTTAACAAGGATGTCATTCAGTTCATCCCTGCCGTAACGGCGGGCAGTCTCCTTACCCCAGCTGGTAAAGATCTCATCCGCATCATGTCCGTGATGATGGTGTCCGCAGCTGCATACACCGTTCTCATCATAATGATGATGGTGATGATGTTCATGCTCATCCTCATCATGATCGTGGTGATGATGATGCTCATGTTCGTCCTCATCATGATCGTGGTGATGATGATGCTCGTGTTCGTCCTCATCCTCATCATGATCGTGGTGATGGTGATGCTCATGCCCGTCCTCATCATGGTCATGGTGATGATGGTGATGGTGATGATGTTCCTCATCATCCACTGCCGGATCATATTTGAAATTCTTCATGATATCTTCAACATTTGTGGAATGCTCCATAGCTTCCAGTATCTGTGCACCGGAAATGTCATCCCACGCAGTCGTAATAACTCTTGCCTCCGCATTATGCTCACGGATCTCTTCAGCAGCCTGAAGAAGCTTCTCCTCAGCTACATTCTGGGTTCTGGAAAGAACCACTGTTCCCGCTGCCTCGATCTGGTTAAGGAAGAATTCACCGAAATTCTTCATGTAAACCTTAGCCTTGGTCACATCCACAACCGTTGTTGCGGTATTCAGCTCGATATCCACGGTTTCAGCTGCCTTCTGGATAGCCTTGATAACATCGGAAAGCTT
>ONWK01000322.1 GCA_900321505.1 uncultured Eubacteriales bacterium | reverse complement strand
CCTCAGGGGCAGACAACAGCGGATATTTTCAAATCAGGAACACTTGACCCATGTATCCACAGATATATGATCAAGGAAGCGATTGCAGATGGAAATGTTCTGCGTTTTTCGGTTGAATATATGAGGAGTATTTCAATCAAGAGCATCAAGGATTCTAAAATAGATATCAATTCTTTGGACGATGCGGAGTACTGTAAGAGGCACAAGATCGATCTGGATGATTTATATCATTCTGATGAGCGTATCGCGGCTATTTCTGATGATATTCTGGGGCATCTGAGCCAGCATACTCGATTGGAGAATAACAGCATTTATACAGCTATCTTTGCAATTGACAAGATAGAAACGTTGATGAAGTACTATCATTACATGAAGGAGCACAATCCGCATGATTACAAGATTGCGGCTATTTTTACCTATCAGGTGAATCAGGATATGGAAGAAAGTCCGGATATGCATGCTGCCGAGAATCTGGAGCTGTGCATGAAAGATTATAATAAGACCTTTGGTACTGATTATGATCTCTCCAAATTTGATGGTTATCGAAAAGATATCTCAAAGAGAATGAAACAGAAGGACCTTCCACAGGTAGATCTTCTTCTTGTAGTAAATATGTTCCTTACCGGCTTTGACAGTAAGCCGACAAATACTCTGTTTCTGGATAAGAACCTTGTATGGCATTCTCTGGTTCAGGCATACAGCCGTACGAATCGCGTAGATAAGGTGACGAAGCAGTTTGGCCAGATCATTACATACCGGAATATTAAACGGGCGCAGGATGAGGCGTTGAAATTGTATTCCGGAGACGGGGATCCGAATGAATACCTGTTGCAGTCATATGAATTCTATGTGAAAGAGTACTATGATTGCGTGGAAAAGCTCCGGGCAGTGGTGGCTACAGCGGATGATGCAGGAAATCTTCAGTCGGAAGATGATATCAGAGGATTCATTATAGCGTTCCGTTCACTTGCCGGGAAGCTCAGTACATTAAAGACTTTCTCGAAGTTTGATTGGGCAGATCTTGCCCCGACACTGGATGATGATGAATACAGTGATTATAAGTCATGGTATCTGTATTATTATGACAAGCATAAAAATGATAATAAAGAATCTATCCTTGTTGATGTGGATTTCAACATCGAGCTCGTCCGTACGGATAAGATCAATGTGGTATATATCCTTAACCTGTTGAAGGAGATCAATCGAAACAACAAGGACGAAATGATGAAGTCGATCGATCTGATCCTTCGGGAGATTGAACGATCGGATAATGAGAAGATGCGGTATAAGCAGGATATCATGAAATCATTCGTGAAGGAGCGTTTCTTTGAACTGGATCCGGATGCGGATATCATGGAGGCGTACAACGAGTACGAAAAAGAAATACTGCAGACGGAGATTGAAGAGTTTTCACAGGAGAATAATCTGGATCCGGCATTTGTCTCAAGAGTGCTTCATAACTTCTTCATAGATCCGCGCGCAATCACTAATGAATATCTGAGACAATCGTTGGGCGAATTAGGAATCAAAGGCCTGCTTCGCCTTACTGCATATATCGAAAAGATACAGATATTCCTAAAGGATAATTATAATAAATTCACTACAGAGGGAGAGTAGACATGGAACAGGAAGTAAAGCAGAAATCGGATGAACTGGCGAAGCAGTTATGGGCGATCGCCAACGAATTCCGTGGAAATATGGATGCGTCTGAATTTAAGAACTATATCCTTGGATTGATCTTCTATCGCTATCTAAGTGAGAAGACGGAAGATTACATGAATGAGCTCCTGAAGGATGATGAGATCACATATGAGGAAGCATTGAAGAGTTCGGATTATGCGGAGATAGTTAAGGGATGGTCTATGGATCATCTGGGATATATCATTCTTCCTGAGCAGATGTGGGGAGCGTTGATTGAACGGATAAAGGATGGTGCATTTACGGTTGAAGACCTTGAAAAGGCAGTAAATGCGCTTTCTGCGTCTACCATCGGACATGATTCGGAAGCAGCATTCAGAGGACTGTTCAACGATATGAATCTGAAAGCTGATCATCTTGGCCGTGAAGTATCAGAGCGGTCAGAATTGATCTCCAAAGTAATGCTGAAGATCAATGACCTCAGTTTCAATGCAAAGGATACATCATTTGATTATCTTGGTACGGCATATATGATCCTGATCGGACTCTTTCAGAGTGGTGCGGGGAAGAAGGCCGGAGAATTCTTTACAGCAACCTGTGCATCTGTTCTTCTGGCACGTCTTGCAACGGCAGGGCTGGACGAGGTTAAGAATGCCTGTGATCCCTGTGCAGGATCCGGTTCTTTGCTGCTTGAGGTAAAGAACAATCTTTCCAGACATAAGGTAGGACATTTTTATTCTCAGGAGCTCAATTCCACAACCTACAACCTGAATCGTATGAACATGCTGCTTCATGGTGTACCGTATAAGCAGTTCACAGCATACAATGATGATACTCTCCGGAAGGATCATTTCTATGAAAATGGAATGCCGGTACCTTTCGATATTCAGGTGAGCAATCCTCCATATTCTGCAACAAATACAGCGGCAGATGCTTCTTTCCTGGACGATCCGCGGTATTCTTCTGCCGGTGTTCTCGCTCCGAAGACAAAGGCTGATATGCAGTTTGTGGAGCATATGGTTTTTCATATGGCGGAAGATGGTCGGATTGCAGTGTTGCTTCCCCACGGTGTACTTTTCAGAGGGGCAGCCGAAGGGAAGATTCGGAAATGGCTGATCGAATCGCAGAACGTTCTGGATGCGGTTATTGGTCTTCCTGCAAATCTGTTCCACGGAACAAGTATTCCCGTAGCGGTTCTGGTGTTCAAGAAAAAGAGAAATGGCAATTCCGGGAATATTCTCTTTATCGATGCGTCCAGAGATTTTGAAAAGGGAAAAGATCAGAATGTACTTCGAGATCAGGATATAGATCGTATCGTATCGGCTTATATAGCAAGAGAGGATATAGAGAAGTATGCCCATGTAGCTCCGATGTCAGAAATCATTGAAAATGATTATAATCTCAACATTCCGAGATATGTGGATACCTCGGAAAAAGAAGAAGAAATTGACCTTGAAGCACTTACAGAAGAAATGGCAAAGACAGATACTGAAATCGCACAGGTAGAAGAGCAGCTGAAGCAGTCATTTGAACAGCTTGGGCTGGAGTTTCCGTTTTGATAAGGGGGAGAAATGAAAGATAATAACAGAAAAGTACCAAAGCTTCGCTTCCCCGGTTTTACTGACGATTGGGAACAGCGTAAGGTTTCTGATATTACGACATCATACTCTGGAGGGACGCCTCAAGCTGGCAATGTGGAATACTATAATGGGGATATTCCTTTCATTAGGTCAGGTGAAATATATGGTGATCACACGGAGCTTTTCATAACACAAAAAGGTATGGATAACTCTTCAGCAAAGATGGTTTCAAAGGGAGATATTCTTTATGCTTTATATGGTGCGACGAGTGGCGAGGTGAGTCGTGCAGGGCTTGATGGAGCTATAAATCAGGCTATTTTAGCAATAATACCTAACGAGAATTATAATGCGGATTTTATTGTTGAATGGTTCAGAAAAGAAAAAGCAAAAATCATAGATAAATACCTTCAAGGTGGACAGGGAAATTTATCAGCACAGATAATTAAAAATCTGGATATAAGTATTCCATCTTGTGAAGAACAAAATAT
>ONWK01000400.1 GCA_900321505.1 uncultured Eubacteriales bacterium | reverse complement strand
GCTGGAGGCAGCATACAGGACCGAAGCGCTTTCCGGATTTCAGCTGCTTGACCTGCAGGATTTTCCCGGACAGGGCGGCGCGTATGTGGGTGCTCTGGATGCATTCATGAATTCCAAAGGACTCATTTCTCCGGAGGAGTGGAGAGAGTTCTGCGATGATATCGTGCTTCTGGCGGTATTTCCGGGACATCTTATCGGAGAGGGGCAGGAGCTTCCGCTGGAGATATGGATCCGTGATATGCATTCCGGAAGGGATATATCTGAAAAACAGCTGAAGATAGAGCTGTCCGCAGTGAAGATACTTCCGGAGGAGACCGGTGCACAGGCTGCGCCGGAGATCATATATGAAGAGCAGATACGGCTTCCCGGTATCAGTGAAGGACTGGCGAGGACTGCGGAAAGAAAACTGAAGATGCCGGTATTTTCGGATGGGAAGATAAGAAAGCTTGCTCTGAACCTTTCCGTAGAGGGAGAGGAGATTTGCAACCATTATTCCTTATGGCTGTTCCCGGAGCTGCCGGAATACTGCGATAAGGAAAATGTGCTGCGGATGTTCGGCAACAGAGGTATACGGATAGCTGAGACTGCGGAGCAGTACAGGGCTGCTGTAAAGGAAGGCGGGAAGCTGCTTTACATTCCGGACGGGATAGAAAAGAGCATACCCGGAGATTATCCCAGTGATTTCTGGTGTTATCCCATGTTCAGGTCTATCAGCGAAAGCATGGGAAGAAAGGTTCCCATCGGAACGCTGGGGCTGTCCATGGACCCGGCTCATCCCGCTTTGAAGGGCTTTGCTTCGGACAGCTTCACGACTCCGGAGTGGTATAAGATCATTTCAAAGGGATATCCGGCGATCCTTGACGGAACCGATGTGAAAGTGCTGGTACGTGATATTGATAATATAGAGAGGAACCATAACCTCGGACTTATCTTTGAATACAGGGAAGAGGAGACGGATGTGCTGGCTGCGGCATCGCCGCTGCTTGATCTGCTGGAGCATAGGGAGGTCCGTGCTCTTCTGAGAAGCATATATGAATATATGTCTTCGGAGGCTTTCAGACCGGAGACGCCTGAAAGACCATGGAAGGTGTTATCCTGAAGAAGCAGCGCCCGGATGATCTTAAGGCGAGGATGCAGATGACATGAATTGCGTTATCATGAGAGGAAGCGGTGACAGGATGATCTTAAAACGAGGATGGAGATGACATGAATTGCGTCATCCTGAGATGCAGCAGCGGCAGGATGATCTTATGACAGTAGGAGAATATGATTTGCGTAAAAAGATAATAACGGTACTGACGGCACTGTCACTGTGCGCTGCCCTTTCAGGCTGCGGCAGGGAGTCGCAGGATACGGGAGTTACGGAGAACCTGACAGAAGCTGTAACAACTGAAAGCGCTGCCAATACCGAAGAGAGCACAAAGGACACGGAGGCAGAGATCTCTGCAAAGACTGAAAGATTTCTTCCGGATACAACGATACCTATAGTATCGATAGAACAAAAATCGGTGCCGGATACGGAGGGCTTTGACTACGTCCGGGAAATGAAGATAGGCGTAAGTCTTGGCAATACATTTGATGCATATAATGACACGGGTCTCAGTGATGAGATGGATGCGGAGACTGCATGGGTAAGCATTAAGACCACGAAGTCCATGATACAGGCCTTTCACGAGGCGGGCTTTGAGACCATACGTATCCCGGTGTCGTGGCATAATCATATTGTCGATGATGATTACACCATTTCCGAAAAATGGGCAGCCAGAGTAAACGAGGTTGTGGACTGGGCCATCGAGGAAGGGATGCATGTGATCCTGAACATACACCATGATAACCATGAGGAAGCTAAGGGCTTCTATCCGGACAGGGCGCATATGGAGCAATCTCAGAAGTACATAAGACGCATCTGGGAGCAGCTGTCAGAACGGTATAAGGATTATGATGACAAGCTGATATTTGAATCCATGAACGAGCCGCGGCTTGTGGGGAATCAGTATGAATGGTGGTTTCCGGCGGGAAATGAAGAAGTAAAGGAATCCGTCGAATGCATAAACGAACTGAACAAGCTC
>ONWK01000132.1 GCA_900321505.1 uncultured Eubacteriales bacterium | reverse complement strand
TCGGAAATAATATCCTCGATCTTATTTGCCTCTATATTAAGGCTGTTCAGTTTATCCTGTGCGGCAGCCTTCTTTCTCTCTCGTTCTTCGTTCTTCTTTTTTATTTCCTCTATTTCGGATTTTTCATCCGCATAAGCTACAAAAGAACTGCCCGTTGCGGGAAGGAGAAATGAAGCGCTGAGTACAAATGCACATGCTGCTGTTCGTATTTTTCTGAAATGTTTCATTTATATCTCCTGTTTGTAACAAAAATGTAACATTTAAGATGATAGCATAAAAATGTCATTATGTAAATCACTATTTGCAAAAAAACACATTTTTTTCGTAGAATTATGGAAATGAGGCATGAATCCTGTTATTATCAAAGCAGCTACCATTCACCCTGCTGAATATGCAAAAAGGAGAGATCTATGATCGAGATTGATCAGGTAACGAAGACGTATGGCAAGAAGGAACCGGCAGTTAAGGATCTTAGTTTCACTGTGGAAGATGGAGAGATTGTAGGTTTCATAGGACCCAACGGAGCCGGTAAAACAACGACTATCCGTATGCTGACGGGAATTCTGAGACCGGATAAGGGGGATATCAGGATCAACGGCCTTAAAATGTCCCCTGATGCGATAGACGCAAAAAGGATCATCGGATATATATCAGATAATCCGGACATGTATATAAAGCTTACGGGTTATGAATTCATCGGATTTATGTCGGATATTTACGGCGTATCCGAAGAGGATAGAAAGCAGCGCACGGCTTATTTTGCCGAACAGTTCGGAATGACGGAAGTTCTGGGGGACAGGATGCAGAGCTATTCCCACGGAATGAGGCAGAAAGCGATGGTCATAGCCGCGCTGGTGCATGACCCTGCAGTATGGATTCTGGATGAGCCCATGATAGGCCTGGATCCCCAGTCGGCTTATAATCTGAAAAGAATGATGAGAGAGCATGCGGATAAGGGCAACAGTGTGCTCTTTTCAACCCATGTCCTTGAGGTGGCAGAGAAGCTTTGTGATAAGGTTATCATCATCTCAGGGGGAGAAAAACGTTTTTACGGAACACTCGACGAGCTTCGGGGCGGCAACAAGGATGAGGATCTGGAGCAGGTATTCATTGAGCTCATGAAGGAGGAAGAATGAATAACTATAAAAGACTGATCCGGGTTTTCAACAGGGATATCTCCTATGAACCGCCGCAGGATAAGATACGCCGCGTGCAGCTTAAGGCGCTGGCGGCATTTGCGGTGATATTCATCATGATCCCGGTTGCCGTGGGCAGCGGGCTTTTTACATATCTTATGACCAGATCACTGATCCGCGCCGGGCATGGCGAATTCGGACTGCTGGTGATGTACCATCTCATTTCCATATTTACCATGGTATTCGGAATAAATGTGGTCTTCAACGAGCTTTATTTCTCGCGGGATCTGGAAAGGCTTCTGCCGCTTCCGCTGAAGGGGCGGGAGATAGCGGCGGCAAAATTCACCGCGGCATACAGAAATGAAAATATAATCCAGTTTATTCTTATATTCTCATGTACGGTTGGCTATGGGATAGCGGCGGAAATGCCGGTCTGGAGGTGGTTTATCGCCCTGATATTCGGCTTCTTCCTGTCCATCGTGCCGATGATGTACTGTGCGATCTTCGGTATACTGCTGATGGCATTTACGAGGATAGTGAAGTCAAAGGATACTGTCAGGAGGATATCCATCATTTTCATGCTGGTGGTCTTCGGGCTTGCAGCGTATGCTCTTACCACGCTGAAGACGGTCGATGTGGACAGCTGGATAGTGAATGCGGCGTCCCAGGACATACCTTTTATCAGCATAATGAATGTGGTATTTGCTGAGAACAGCTTCCTCATGATGCTTATGCATGACGGAAATGCTCTGGGCATCCTGTTCTTCATTCTGCTGCATGCAGTGCTGATAGTTCTGTTCCTGCTTGTGGCCGACAGATTCTATCTGGATTCCGTTTCCAGACTGGGCGAAGGCGTGCACAGGGCAAAGAAGAGGGCGGTTCATCTTGAAAAGGCGATGAAGAAGAGAAGTCCCCTGAAATCGCTGATGAAGAAGGAGTGGAATATCCTTCGCAGGACGCCGGTATTCTTTACCAACTGTATCCTGGTGACTGCTGTCTGGGTAGTATTTGTCATCATTGCGGGGAGTATGACGGGAACGGATATGACGCCGTCAGCGCTGAACACCCTTTATAACGGCGGTGAATCCGGCTTTGCTCTGGGTGTCATGATATTTTCCGGAGCGATAACCATGATCATGGGCTCCATGAACTGTCTGGGATCAAACTGCTTTTCCCGGGAGGGAAGACATTTTGAAGTGCTGCAGTATATACCGGTGCCGCTGAATATCCAGTGGCACGCGAAGGGCATGCTGGGAACACTGGTCACACTGCTGGGTACGGCCCCATTCTTCCTGATATTCGGTATATATGCGGGTCTTCCTGTTCACCATATACTCCTGCACATCCTGCTTTCGGCAGCTTCATCTTTCGGCATAACCTATCTGGGAATGATGCTGGATTCCATCAATCCGAAGCTGGCCTGGGAGGACGCCCTTACAGCTTTAAGGGAGAATTATAATACGTTTTTCTGCATGGCGCTTGCCATAGGTATTGCAGCGGTAATGGCGGGCATAGGAATACTGGTTTACGCGGTACTTGGCCTTCCCACGGCTGCTGCAGGCGTGGTACTGCTTCTTATAGTTGCGCTTTTTGACTATCTGATATATAGAAAATGCATGACCCGCGGATTGGAAAACATCCGCAGGGTAGGGGAGTAGAGATGTCTCCTGGGCGCTGACGGATGTCAGACCGGAAATGTCACATGAAATATATTTCCCCTGTCACCGTCGGCAGCTGCCCATATCTTTCCTTTATGTGCCTCCGCAACGGATGCTGCGATGGAAAGCCCCAGGCCGTAGCCGGAGGTCATCTCGCGTGAGCTGTCGGCACGGTAGAATCTGTCGAAAAGGTGGGAGATCTCTTCATCGGTGAGAGGCGTCCCTTCGTTGGCGACGGAGAGATGGAGCACACGGCGGCTTCCGGATTTTTCTCTCTTCAGGCATATGGAGGTTTCGGCTTTTTCCGAACTGTATTTCAGTGCGTTGTCGATAAGTATTTCGATCAGCCTCCGGAGTGTGACACGGTCACCGTTCATATGCAGATCCTCATCGATATCACCGGTGAGGATCTTTCCTTTTTCAAAGAATATCGATTCCCAGGAGAGAAGTGCGTCATTTGCAAGCTCGCTCAGATCCACATCCTGGAATTCGGTTACGTTCTGACCTACATCGCCCCGTGCAACCTCCAGGAGTTCACCTATCAGCTCCTTCATGCGCAGGCTTTCCTCGCGGACATTTTCAACACGATGAAGGTTTCGGTCAAGCTTACGTGTGGAAATGTTACGGGTCTCGCTGTCCGGATCCGCACCGGTTTCATCACGCAGATTTTTAAGAGAACGTTCTACCATGTCGGTGTTGGACATGATGACGGTGAGCGGGGTTTTGAGCTCGTGGGATGCATCCGCTACGAAACGCCGCTGATCCTCCCAGGCACGTTCCACCGGCCGTATAGTCAGCTTTGAAAGTATCAGGCTCAGCAGGAACATGACCACTATGACAGCCAGGCTTATCCAGATCGAGCGTATCAGCTCCGATCTCAGCATGGAGGTATCGCTTGAGTTATCCACGAAAGCTATGGCTGTCGATCCGTTGTTCATACCTTTCTTCATGAATTCCAGATCATGATCCTCGATCATGCCGTTTTCTTCCGTACTTGCAAGGGCGTTCTTTATCAGACCGTCCACATCCTCCTGTTCAATAAAGAAAATGTTATTCTGCCTGATGGTGACTGATCCTTCACTGTCAATAACTGCTACGAGAGTGGCTGTTCTGGAGGATTTATCCCTGAAATCAGATAGATTCCGGCCTCCGCGGCGGAAAAAGTCATTGTCGTTTTCGCGGTTGTTTTCATTTTCGGTGCTTTCATCAGGAGGGATCTCAGGCATATTATTTCCGTCCGGGAAAGGCAGGTCTCCGGGCAGCCCGGGTATGGACATGTCATCCCTCAGGAAGATCACGCTGTTAAGGGCATTTGTAAGAGCTTCCTGTTTTTCATTGCGCAGAGTTCTTTTGGAACTAAAATACTGCACACCGAAGATCACAGCAAGAAAGACCACAACTATGGCCATCATTACTATGATAAATTCAATGCGCAGCTTGCGGATGACAGGAGCTTTTTTTGTTTTACGTTTGTTTTTTTTCATGCCTGTTTACTCGCCGGCAACTTCAAGGTGATAACCGACCTTACGTACAACTGTTATGGAGACTTTGGATTTCAGTGCATTGAGCTTGCGACGGAGAAATGAAATGTATGCTTCAACATTATTGTCACCGGCGTCGGAATCATAGCCCCATATTTTATTAATAAGAGTTTCCTTGGAAAGAATGGTTTTGCCGTTGATCATAAGATAACGCATGAGCTCGAATTCCTTGGCGTTAAGCTTGATGGACTTTCCGCTGCAGCTGAGCTCACAGGAGGAGGGTGACAGAGTGAGATCCCCGAAGGTTACATTATCCGGCACAAAGTCAGCCTTCCTGCGCATGATCGCGTGAAGAGTGGCGATGAGCTCCTCATTTTCGAAAGGCTTTGTGAGATAATAATCCGCTCCGAGATTGAGACCCTGAACCCGGTCGGTGAGCTCGGTGCGTGCCGTGAGCATGAGAACGGGAGTGGCTATCCCTTCCTCACGTATTTTCTGCAGAATTTCAAAGCCGTTCATACCGGGAAGCATCACATCCAGCACTATGGCGTCATAGATGCCCGATACGGCGTCATAATAACCGCTTTCGCCGTCATTTTGGATATCTACGGTATCACCGGCTTCCTCGATGATATCGGCTATGGTATCGGCAAGACGTTTCTCATCCTCTACGACAAGTATTCTCATACCGCACTTACCTCCGCGAGAGCTATGTTGAAATGGTTCTTTTCTGACATTTTTTTCCTGCCTGCAAGGAATCTTCCCAGCGGCCGGTTGATGAAAGCGTTGAATTCAGTGGCTTTAAGATTATATCTGCTGCCGCATTCCGAGATATCTATCTTAAGATTGGTGAATCTGCCCATAAGCTTCTTCATTTCTTCCGTTTCAACAAGCTCAGGCTTTTCATTTGCCAGTTCGAAGACGGCTTTTCCTCTGTCGTCGATGGATTTATATACGCTCATCTGCATGATGGGAAGCATTCCGAGGGCCATGGCAATGGGCTTTTTATGTTCCTCGGGAACACTGATACCGGCGGCCTCGACCTTCTGTATGATCTGGTCGAGAACATGGTTGCGATCCCAGAGAAGGGTGTCCAGTTCTCCCGCGGTATTCCGGGCGGACTGATGAAGCCGTCCGAGCTTGCTTGCTGTATGTATATAATACCCGCCTATCAAAAGGATCGCTGCGAGTACAATAAGTCCTGCTATGGTCACGGTGTAACCTCCATTCTTACAGATAGATTTATGCTTCTTGAATTTTACCATATTTTTATGTAAAATAGAACAGATTATTTGTTATGATCAGTATCATTATTATATGGGGGGAAAAGATCAATGGCTGATGCAGCCCAGACAAAACGCGCTATCGCGGACAGCCTGAAGGCTTTATCAAAGGAAAAACCTTTCGATAAGATATCGGTAGGCGATATAGCGGCGTACTGTAATGTTAACCGGCAGACCTTTTATTATCATTTTCAGGATAAATATGATCTGCTTACCTGGATCTACTATGAGGATTATTACGAACCCAGCCTGAAGGAGCTGAGCTTTGACAACTGGGATACCTGCGTGGAACGTATGCTGGTGCTGCTGAGTGAAGACAGGGCATTCGCTGTGAATACAATAAAGCATGCGGGAGAGGATATGATAAGGATATTTCTTAAGGATACGGAGAATATCCTGGGAAGCGCCATAGATATCATCAAGAATGATCCTGAGCTTTCAGGAAGATATATGAACGCCGTTGACAAAGAGGAGCAGCAGTTTATAGCAAGGTTTTTTGCATACGGGATATGCGGAATAATAGTGGAATGGGTTCAGTCGGGGATGAAGGAGGATCCGGGAAAGATAGCCACAAAAATGAGAATTCTTATGGAATCTATTAAACAGATAGCATTCAGAAGGGTACTCTCGGAAAAAAATGACAAGGACTAATTACATAGAATAAATGATCAGGCTGCCATTTTCTCTGATGCGGAGAAAATGGCAGCTTTTTTTTAGTCATTTTTTCAAAAGTGTATAAAGATGGCGTGTGCTTTTGACATTTTTAGAATTCTGTATAATGTTTTCGGCATAATGTGGGCATATAGTATGCCATGAAACGAGGGTTTTTCTCTATGATCATCAAAAATGGTTTTTTGAAACGGAGGTGCTTTTATGAAGGGCTTTGGCTCGGCGGTGGTAAAGCTGAGGATACCGATCCTGATAATTGCCGTTCTGCTGCTCATACCGTCAGCGATCGGGTTTTTCAATACCAGGACGAATTATGATATCCTGACCTATCTTCCCAAAGAGATAGAGACTATGAAGGGCCAGGAAATACTGGCGGATGATTTCGGAACGGGTGCCTTTTCGCTTGTGGTCGTGGAAGACATGAAGGGCAAGGATATAAAGGCCATGGCGGCGAAGATGGAAGAGGTGCCGCATGTTACGAAGGTGCTTTGGTATGGATCGGTAATTGATATATCAATCCCGGCAGAACTGCTTCCCGAGAGGCTTCAGAAGGCTCTTAAGAACGGGGATGCCACATTGATGATGGCTGTCTACGATACGACGATGTCTTCCGACGAGACCATGAACGCCATAGAGCAGCTCCGCAAGGTAGTATCGGATCAGGCCTATATAAGCGGAATGTCAGCGGTAGTCGTAGATACCAAGAATCTTTCCGACAGAGAGGTTCCGGTATATGTTGCGATAGCGGTAAGCCTTTGTCTGATCATCCTGATGCTTACCATGGATTCCTTCCTGGTCCCGGTGTTCTTCCTTCTTTCCATAGGATGTGCGGTGGTTTATAACCTGGGATCCAATTTCATCCAGGGTGAGATCTCCTATGTGACCAAGGCTCTGGCTGCGGTCCTGCAGCTGGCAGTGACCATGGACTACTCAATTTTCCTCTGGCACAGCTATTCCGCGGAAAAGGAAGTCAGCCATGGAGACAAAAAGGCAGCTATGGCAGCGGCGATAAATGAAACACTTTCATCCGTTGTGGGCAGTTCCATTACAACGGTGGCAGGCTTTGTGGCACTGATGTTCATGAGCTTTACCCTCGGTCTTGACCTGGGTATCGTAATGGCAAAGGGCGTTGTTCTCGGAGTTATCTGCTGTGTAACGGTACTTCCGTCTATGATCCTCATATTTGACAAGGCTATAGAAAAGACCAGCCACCGGGCGCTGATACCCGATATGTCAAAGATCAGTTCATGGATAGTAAAACATTTCTATGTCGGACTTATCCTTTTTGCGGCACTTATAATTCCCGCATATTACGGACAGGCTCACAATGACGTTTACTACAATCTTGACTCATCACTTCCGAAGGACCTGCCAAGTATAGTGGCTAATACAAAGCTGGAAGAACAGTTTGAGATGAATTCCACCCACATGGTGCTTATGGACAGCAAGCTCAGCAGTAAGCAGGTTAAGGCTTTTGCGGAAGAAGTGAACAAGGTGGAGGGCGTTAAGGCAACGATCGGGCTTTCCACACTGGTCGGCCCCACATTTCCGAAGGAACTGATCCCGAAGAAACTTCTGGATGTACTGGAAAATGAGCATTATCAGCTGATGTTCATACTATCGGAATATAAGGTGGCGACGGATGAGGTTAACCGGCAGTGTGATACGATCAACGGTATATTGGATAAATATGATGAAACGGGAATGCTTATCGGTGAAGCACCCTGTACGGAAGACCTGATCAATATAACGGACCATGACTTTAAGGTGGTCAACTCGGTTTCCATTATTCTGGTGGGACTGATCATCATCCTGGTGTTCCGTTCGGTATCGGTTCCCGTACTGCTGGTATCGGTCATCGAGTTTGCAATCTTCATTAATCTGGGGATCCCGTATTATACGCATACGGTGCTTCCGTTTATAGCATCCATCGTAATAGGGACCATACAGCTGGGATCCACGGTGGACTATGCGATACTTATGACTAACAAATACAGGGATGCACGTATAGGCGGGCAGGACAAGGTTCAGGCTGTGACCACGGCATTGAAGGATTCCATGATTTCGATCATAGTAAGCGGACTTTCATTCTTTGCCGCAACCTTCGGTGTAGGAATGTATTCGGATATAGATATGATCAGTTCCCTTTGTACACTTATGGCAAGAGGTGCGGTCATCAGTATGTTTGTGGTTATTCTTCTGCTTCCGGCAGTACTCCGTGTTTTTGATCCGGTGATCATGCGCACATCCATGGGCTTCAGGGATGTTATCAGCAGGGAGAAGAACATAAAGAAGGAAAAAGAGGCTCAGACGGTCTGAGACAGGGATATTGAAAGGAATGGTGAACCTGATGAAGATGAGAATGCAGAAAAAGGTATTGGCAGGTATACTGGTGGGAGCCATGATGCTCAGCACCTCAGCCTGCGGCAGTGCGGATATCAAGGCGGATGCAGTTACGGTGATGGAGCCTCAGCAGGAGGAGACAGAGGAGCTGGGAGATCTTTCAGAACTAGTTAAGACCACATTTAATCCGGACAAGGCTTTGGAAAGCGATAAGGATGAAACGGTTTATGTGATCGCGGATGCATCCGGTGATAAGAAAAAGGTTATCGTCAGCGAATGGCTGAAGAACCCCGACGGTTCCGCAGAGCTTAAGGATAAGAGCACCCTTTCGGATATAGAAAATGTCAGAGGAGACGAAGGCTTTACACAGGACGGAGATTCACTTACCTGGCAGGCAGACGGAAATTCGGTTTATTATCAGGGAAAAACAGATGCTGAGGTTCCGGTTGGAGTAAAGATAAAATACTATCTGGACGGACAGGAAATGTCTCCCGATGAGATAGCAGGTAAGAGCGGATCTGTGAAGATCGTTTTTGAGTATATCAATAATGCAAAGACGGGAGATGTATATGCACCGTTCATTATGGGAAGCGGGCTTCTGCTGGACGGTGACAGCTTTACGGATGTACAGGTTACCCACGGAAAGGTTATTTCTGACGGAAACAGATTTATAATTGTGGGCTTCGGCCTTCCGGGTCTGGAGGAGAGCCTGGATCTGGAGCTTGACGGATTTGAAATTCCTTCATCCATAGAGGTTACTGCAAATACAACCGCCTTCTCACTTGATATGGCGCTTACGCTTGCAACTCCCCTTAATCTTTCGGAGGATGTTCTGGATCTGGATGTTGAAGGGCTGAAGAACATGCTCAACGAAAAGAAGGAAGTACTTGTAAACGGCGTGGATCAGCTTACAGACGGTATCAAGTCATATGTTGACGGCGTCGAGCAGCTTTCAGACGGCATCGGTCAGGTGAACAGCGGCGCTAAGGCTCTGGCAGAAGGCGCTGTAAAGCTGGATAATGGCGTTAAGAGTGCAAAAGACGGCGCCGAAAAACTTGCCGACGGGTCTGAAAAGCTTAATGAAGCGGTTCAGGGTATCAACCTTCCGGATGTATCTTCATACTCCACGGAGGCTACGGATGAGCAGAAGAAGGCTGCATCCGACAGTATCCAGAATACGGTTGAGAGTCAGGGGTATACACAGGATAAGATCTCAGGTGCGCTTACTTCAGGCGTAACAGGCGCACTGTCAGAGGCTCCTTCATTTGCGGCACTTGCAGACAGCAGTCTTACTGATGAGGAAAAGGAAGCTATCATACGTAAGGCTGCTGCGGAAGCAGGGCAGGCATCGGTAACGGATGAGCTTAAGGCACAGATAGCAGAGGACGCAAAGGCTCAGGGCGCTGCATCGGTAACAGATGAGCTTAAGGAGCAGATAGCAAAGGACGCGAGAGCTCAGGGAGAAGCTGCAGTAACAGATGAGCTTAAGGCAAAGATCGCTGAAGATGCGAGAGCCCAGGGCGCGGCATCGGTTACCGACTCTCTGAAGGCCCAGATCGCAGCAGATGCAAGAGCTCAGGGGGCAGCATCGGTTACAAGTCAATTAAAGTCGGAGATCGCGGCTGATGCGGCTGCACAGGGTAAAAGCGCTGCTTCATCTCTCCAGGCAGATCCTTCGCAGGTTACATCCAATCCGGCATATCAGCAGGCATACGGCGCAGTCCGTGCATCTATCGAACCGACCGTGACGGCTGCAGTGATCAATCAGGCACTTCCCCAGCTTGGATATGAAGGACTGACCTACAGTGATCTTTCCGAAGAGCAGATAGCACAGTTTAAGGCTGCACTGGCAGATCAGATCTCTGCAGCGGTTAATTCACAAATGAGTACGCTTGCTCCTGCACTTATCGGTGCATTTACGGCAGGCTACGGTTCAGGCTACGGCAACGGCTATGGTCAGGGCTATGGACTCGGTTATGGAACAGGCTATGGAACAGGTTATGGTAACGGCTACGGACTTGGCTATGGTACAGGTTACGGAACAGGCTATGGTTACGGCTATGGTACAGGTTACGGAACAGGTTATGGAACCGGCTATGGACAGGGCTATGGTCTTGGTTACGGAACAGGCTACGGAACAGGCTACGGAACAGGTTATGGTTATGGCTACGGAACAGGCTACGGAACGGGCTACGGTACTGAGTACGGTAAGCTGGCAAATGAATTCAAGGCATTTACGGACAGCATGTCAACAAATCTTTCGGGTGGATTTAAGCCGCTGATCACGGCAATGTGCCGGGCATATGCCGAGGCAGGTATCAACCTTGGAGTAGACCAGACCCTTAAGGTTGTTGACGGAGAGCTTTCAGCATTTGCACCTAAGATCGAGGAACTGAAGGGCGCCGTATCACAGATAGCATCAGGCAACGGTTCACTGAATGAGGGACTGGGAACTCTGTCTGCAGGTTCAGGAGAATTGGCAAAGGGCGCTGCTGCACTGGCTGAAGGAACACAGAAGCTGAAGGACGGCTCGGATCTGCTCAGCACGGGAGGAGCTATGCTGAAGGATGGCGCAGATGAATTCTCAGAGGGAATCGATACTCTGATACAGGCACTGAGCAGCGGTGAAGAGAAGCTGGATTCCTTCGTGGAGAAGCTGGAATCCATAAGAGAGGCCGGCACAAAATACAGCAGCTTTGCAGGTGTCGCTGAAGGTGAGACATGCAATGTTAAATATATCATAAAGACTGAGGGCATAAGCGCTGAATAAGGAGTATGTATCCGGATACTGTACATCAGGATCAGCGGCGTGAACATTAACACGGAAATGCAGTAAAGTCATTATGTTGATATGATGTCATCCCGGGCGGGGATCTCACGAAGTGGTAAGGAGATCCTTAGCTCGGGATGATTTTTTGCAACTGCTCCGCATCCGGGGTGCGGAGTTCTTCTGACCGTCCCGGGGTTCCGGGTGCGAAGCATCAGAAACCGAAGAAGCTGAAAAGCTGTGATTTTATATGCTTATCCGTGACATCGGGCAGGAGGCGGTTTCCCCCTCCTGCTCGATTGGATTCATGGTGTGCCGAACAGGTACAAATTGACATAATTCACTATTTGAGATATATTTAAATGTTAAGGGGAAACGTTACAAAACAATGTGTCTTCAGGAGGAGAAGGAATGAGCAAACAGGTTTATGAAAACAGAGAATTGTCATGGCTGAGGTTTAATGAGAGGGTCCTTGAGGAGTCCGAGGATGAGCGTACTCCGCTCTGCGAACGTCTCAGTTTCATTTCCATCTATCAGACAAATCTTGATGAATTCTTCATGGTACGTGTGGGGTCGATCCATGATGAAATGCTGATCAAAAAGGATGCCAGAGAGAATAAGACAAGCATGACTCCGGGCGAACAGCTTGAGGCCATACGTGAGCGTGTAAAGGAGCTGAATAAGCGCAAGGATATATCCTATGCAAATCTTATGGGCAGAATGGAGGAGGAGAATATCCATCTCATCAATTTCGCAAAGCTGGATGAGAGACAGGGAGCCTATCTTCAGACCTATTTTGAGCAGGAGATACTGCCGCTGCTTTCTCCTTTTATCGTAAGCAAGAAACAGCCGTTTCCGTTTATCAAGAATAATGAGATATGTGCGGTAGCGGTACTGGCAACGAAGAATTCAAAGGCAAAAAATATCAAGACCAAAATAGGCATTGTACCCTGCAACAACGGCATGTTCCGGAGACTGATCCAGATTCCGGGTGCGAACGGTTATTATATGCTTGCCGAGGAACTGATACTGCATTTCCTTCCGAGTGTATTCAATGGCTATAATATAGTCAGCAAATCACTGATCCGTGTAACAAGAAATGCGGATATCGATGCGGATAAGAGCTACGATGAGGAACTCAGCTACAGGGAGCATATGGAAGAGATCCTGAAGCAGAGAAGAAAGCTTACACCGGTCAGAATGGAATATACCAGAGATCTGGATAAGCAGGTGCTGACACAGATGAAGAATTACCTGAAGATCGACAAGGATATGATCTTTAAGGTGAAGGCGCCTCTGGATCTGTCATTTGTATTTGATATACAGGATATACTGCGTCACAAAAGCGAGCTCTTCTTCGAAAAGAGATTCCCGCAGCGTACACCGGATCTGGACGAGACGAGGCCGCTCCTGCCGCAGATCCTGGAGGGAGACAAGCTGCTTTCCTATCCGTACCAGAGTATCCGCCCCTTCCTTAACATGCTTACTGAGGCGGCAAATGATCCGGCCGTGGTTTCCATCAAGATGACATTGTACCGCCTTGCAAAACACAGCAAGGTAGTTGAAGCCCTGGTGGAGGCGGCGGAGAACGGAAAGCAGGTGGATGTACTTGTTGAGCTGAAGGCACGCTTCGATGAGGAGAATAATATCGAGTGGTCACGTATGCTGGAGTCTGCAGGCTGTCATGTTATCTACGGACTTGACGGTCTGAAGGTACATTCCAAGCTCTGCCTTATTACCAGGAAGGTTGGTGATGACGTACAGTATATCACCCAGATCGGAACCGGAAATTATAACGAGAAGACCGCGCGTCTTTATACGGATCTCTGCCTTATGACCGCGGATGAACGTTTGGGCGCCGAAGCCGCAAAGGTGTTCCAGGCTCTTTCCCTGGGCGAGGTGCTTGAATCCACGGAGCATCTGCTGGTTGCTCCACGCTGTCTGCAGAATAAGATAGTCGAAAAGATCGAAAAACAGATCGAGATCGCAAAGGGAGGCGGAAAGGCATATCTGGGCTTCAAGCTGAATTCACTTACGGATAAGGTTATCATGGATAAGATCATCGAAGCTTCCGAGGCGGGAGTCAAGGTGGAAATGGTGATCCGCGGCATTAACTGCCTCAGGACCGGAATACCGGGAAAGACGGATAATATCCGCGCGGTATCCATAGTGGGAAGATTCCTTGAGCATTCACGTGTTTACATTTTCGGAACGGGCCGTAAGGAAGAGATGTTCATCGCGTCTGCGGATTTCATGACAAGAAATACCGTTCATCGTGTTGAGGTTGCAGCGCCTGTTTACAACAGCGATCTCAAGAAGAGGATACGTGATATGTTCAGGCTCCAGCTTAATGATAATGTTAAGGCAAGAGAGCAGCAGCCTGACGGAACCTATATCTATGTTACACATGAGGAACCGCCGGTAAATGCTCAGGAGATCCTGTACGATCAGGCTTATCGTGCGGCTCAGGCCGCAACGGCTCCTCCGGTTGCGGATGAGGAGATCTAGATCAGCAGTTCATGAAGTACTCAACTGAATGACGGCATGTTTACGCCGACAGCATGTCTGAAAAATCCTCGGTGCAGCAAGAACCTCATATATAAACGTACATTATCAGCAACTACGGAAAAACACAAAATGAAAGAGAAAAAATCCAGAAAACTTCACATTAGCATGCGCACATTCCTACGGATAACCGTGCTCCTGCTGCTGCTGATCGGAATGGTTGCAGTGGGGGCGGGTATCATTTATCTGGATGGCAAAAATGCTTCTGACAGTCTTCTGGAACAAACTGAAGATACTGCAGGGAGACTGGCGGACAGGATCTCCCTGCAGCATTTTAAGTTGATCTCATCGCAGAATACTCTTGATTCTGACCTCGATGAAACAGCCTTTCTGGCAGGGGGACGTATCCTTGTCATAGACCGTAACTACAGGATCGAGAAGGATACCTTTGTATTTCAGCAGAATTCATACATAATCAGTGAAAATGTAATGGATGTCATGACCGGCAGGAAGGAGAAGCTGAGCTGGATCAGAAACGCCTATGCCGAGGTCATACTTCCTATTCGGGATGAAAGAGGAGATATCGAGGGAGTTATCGTTTCTACGGCGTCAACGCGGTCTATTGAAAGACGGCATGAGAAGATGGTGCAGAATACGATGATCCTTTGCGGGGTCATTTTCCTGATACTTCTCTTCTTTGTATGGCTTATCTCACATCTTACGGTGAGAGGGCTCCTGGATATGAACAGGAGGATCGCCTTTATCTCCGAAGGCAATCTGGATGCCAAGCTGCCGGAGCAGGGCTTTAAGGAGACCCGTTATCTGGCCAAGAATTATAATGAAGTCATCTCGCAGCTTGAGGATATAGATGTGTCCAGGCAGGAATTCGTTTCCGATGTGTCGCATGAGCTGAAAACGCCCATAACGTCCATGAAGGTGCTGGCCGAGTCGCTGCTGCAGAATGAGCAGGCGACGGCGGCGGATTATCAGGAGTTTATGACCGATATCGTGGATGAGATCGACCGTGAGACCAAGATAATAAATGATCTGCTGGCGCTTGTTAAGACCGATAAGCAGAATGCGGTGATGAATTACTCCAGCGTAAGTATCAATCAGCTGATAGATGTTATCATGCGGAGGGTGACGCCCCTTGCAAGAAAGAGAAATATCGAGCTTACTTATGAGAGCTACCGTGAGGTTACAGCGGAGGTTGATGAGGTTAAGCTGTCGCTGGTCATTTCCAATCTTGTCGAGAATGCCATCAAGTATAATGTGGATAACGGCTGGGTAAGGATCACGCTGAATGCGG
>ONWK01000048.1 GCA_900321505.1 uncultured Eubacteriales bacterium | reverse complement strand
TAACATAGTCTCTGTCAGATACGGAATCAATGGAATTAAGCGTAGGTCCGGCAAAATGCAGCAGTTCTGCCGTCATTTCCCTGTCGAGGGGATATGTAGTGCCTGCAAGCGCGCCTGCGCCGAGAGGGCAGTAGTTCATCCGCTTATATATATCCATAAGACGGCTGAGATCACGCTTTGACATTTCCATATATGCTCCGATATGATGTGCAAAGGTGATAGGCTGGGCTTTCTGAAGATGGGTAAAGCCCGGCATAAAGGTATCGGTATTCTCCTTCATGAGCTCATGAAGCGCATGCATAAGCTCCAGTACCAGCTGTTCGGTTTTTGCAACCTCACTGCGTACATAAAGACGCATATCAAGGGCAACCTGATCATTGCGGCTGCGTCCCGTATGGAGCTTCTTTCCCGCATCTCCGATCCTGTCGATAAGATTTGCCTCAACAAATGAGTGGACATCCTCGTATTCTGAGGTTATGGGAAGGGTTTCGTCTTCCACATCCTTAAGTATACTCTGAAGTCCGGAGTGAATGCTTTCCTTCTCTTCATCGGTTATCACACCGACAGCGGCGAGCATAGCGGAGTGCGCCATGCTTCCCTCGATATCCTGCTGCAGCAGACGCCGGTCAAAACCGATGGATGCATTAAATTCATATACTTCGCGGTCGGTTGCTTTTGTAAACCTTCCGCCCCAAAGCTGTGCCATAGTACAACCTCTTTTCTGTAAGAATAGCATCATTATATATGCTTGCCGGTGGGTTGTCAAACCCGTACGTGGTTGACGGAGCAGCCGGATTGGAGTATCATCAGAAAACAGAAGATAAGGTAAATTGTAACGTTAATGTGATATTACGAGAGGACAGATCAGATGAGCCGTTTAAAAAAAGGAATCCTGGAGGCATTTATACTCCTGGTCCTTTTAGCAATACTCCTTAAACTGGTGGAATACTGGACAGGAGTTAATCCCGTAAATAACATTTTTGAGAAGAAAAATGCCCTGGGGAGCATTCAGGAGGTTGCCGCCATGCTGACAAATGAGCTGGAGGGCGGTACCGACGGTAAGGTTTCCTGCTATATTAAAGACGTTTCCGAGGAAGAACTGAAGAATATCAATTACATAATGAGTAATCTGAACGGCAGTGTTGACTCATTTCAGATACATCCGAAAATATTCGGATGTCAGAAGGTTGTGTTCACAATTGCCAGGTCGGATAACAGTTATGTATATGATGCATATAAAAATGATGTGCCAATACCCGATGAAAAAAAGGATGCGCAGGTACTTCTGGAACGCGTCGTTAAAATTCTGAAAAAGACGGTATCTCCTACAATGACTGAATATCAGAAGGAACTGGCGCTTCACGACTATCTGGTGGAAAACTGTGTATACAGCAGCGGAAGCCCGGATAATGATAATGAATTCCGTGCCTATGGAGCTCTGGTGGAAGGGCAGGCGGTATGCAACGGATATGCCGAAGCGATGGCGCTGCTCCTTTCATGTGCGGGTGTGGAGAATCAGTATGTGGTAGGAACGGCAGACTCCGGCAGCAGGGATCATTCATCTGATTCCGAGAAAAATACGGAACACAGGGAAAACCATGCATGGAATCTTGTAAAGATCAACGGTTACTGGTATCACATGGATGCCACCTGGGATGATCCGGTGGGAGAGGAGGATATACTTTCGCATGCTTATTTCAATATGAGCGATGAGCTTATGGAGCGTGATCATACCTGGGACAAGGAAAAATATACTCCCTGTACGGATATGAACTGGAATTATTTCCGGTATGAGCATGCATATTTTGAAAATCCTTCGGATCTCGGCGATTATCTGACGGAAAAGCTTACCATAAAGCCCTATGGCTCTCTGGAATGTGCCGTATCAACCTTCCAGATCAATGAATATACACTTAAGGGAATCTATGGTGTTCCGGGCATATCCTCCATCTTTTATTCCACTGTAGGTAATGAAAAATTCACGGTTCTGACCCTGTATGTGAGGCAGTAACGGCGCCTACGGCCGGGCTTTGTGCAATATGCCTTGAACAGTACTTTTTTGAGAGGATGTAGTAAACTTATTTTTGTGCACTTTTTAAGAAAGTTTTTGTTGAAATTCACGAATAAATATGTTATATTTGTTACATAAATATTAAGAAAAACCATCCTTTACCAAAAAAGAGATGTCGGATCTTCAAGGGGATCCGGCATCTTTTAGTTTTTTTGAACATTAAAAAAGGCGGATTTACGCATAAAATAAGAGGTTTTACTTTTTTTTGCCTTTGATTAGCACTCATATTTGGTGAGTGCTAACTTTTTCTTGACTTTTTTTGATATTCGGACTATTATATGTGCTGGATATTTTTCGGGAAAGAAACCTGAACAGTTACAAGTAATTTTACGAACTATCATAGAAAGAAGGATGTACAAGATGACAAACAAGGGCAGTTTATCGATCAACAGTGAGAACATTTTTCCTATTATAAAGAAATGGCTTTATTCTGATCAGGACATATTTATCAGAGAACTGATCTCCAATGGCGTTGATGCCATTACAAAACTGAAGAGGCTGGTTTCGCTCGGTGACGCCGAGGTTCCGGAAGGAGAGCAGTACCGTGTGAATGTATATGCTTCTCCCAAGGCTAAGACTCTGGTATTTGAGGATAACGGTATCGGTATGACCATGGAGGAGGTTGATAAGTATATCAACCAGATAGCTTTCTCCGGAGCGTCCGATTTTCTTGAGAAATATAAGGATAAGGACAGCCAGGATCAGATCATCGGTCATTTTGGACTGGGCTTTTACAGTGCATTTATGGTGGCTGATAAGGTGGAGATCGAAACCAGATCCTATCAGCCCGATGCGGTACCGGTACACTGGGAATGTGACGGCGGTACGGAATATACCATGTCCGAGGGTACACAGCAGGTTCGCGGTACACGTATAACCCTCTATCTTTCCGATGACTGCCTTAAGTTCTGCAATTCATATTCCGTAAAGGAAGTTATAAATAAATACTGCTCATTTATGCCGGTTGAGATCTACTTTGTGGATGAGGATGCAGCAAAGGAGAAGAAGGATACCGTAGAACAGAAGAAGAAGGAAGAGGCTGCTGCAAAGAAAAAGAAGGCGGCTGAGAAGGAAGAGGATGATCTGGTAGGAGGAACCTCCGAAACGTCCGAGGCTGAAGAAGAGGATGTACTTGAGACAGAGGAGGATGAGGAGGAGAAGGAAACTCCGCTGAATGATATACATCCGCTTTGGATGAAGACTCCCGGCGACTGCACCGATGAGGAATATAAGGAATTTTTCCAGAAGGTATTCTATGATTTCAAGGAACCGCTCTTCTGGATACATCTGAATATGGATTATCCCTTCAATCTGAAGGGCATACTTTACTTCCCGCGGATCAATCCCGAGGTTGACCAGCTGGAGGGCAAGGTAAAGCTTTATAATAACCAGGTATTTGTCGCTGATAACATCAGGGAGGTTATCCCTGAATTTCTGCTTGTGCTGAAGGGCGTGATCGACTGTCCGGATCTTCCGCTCAATGTATCGCGAAGCGCGCTGCAGAATGATGGCTTTGTACAGAAGATCCGCGACCACATAGTTAAGAAGGTGGCTGACAAGCTGACAGGCATGTGCAAGAACCACAGGGAGGACTATGAGAAGTTCTGGGATGACATTTCACCCTTTATCAAGTTCGGCTGCCTGAGAGATGATAAGTTCAATGAAAAAATGAAGGACTATATCATTTATAAGAATCTCGAGGACAAGTATGTATCTCTTTCAGAGTATCTGGAGAGTGCAAAGGAAACTCATGAGAATCAGGTTTATTATGTGACGGATGCGCAGCTTCAGGCACAGTATATAGAGCTCTTTAAGCAGGAGGGCATGGATGCTCTCTACATGACCCATAATATCGATAATCCCTTTATCACAAGCCTGGAAGCCCGTGACGAGAAGGTTAAGTTCTACCGCATAGATGCCCAGGTGAACCAGAATCTGCAGGGTGAGAAGCTTACGGAGGAGGAAGAAAAAGAGTATACCGAAAAGCTGCAGACCGTATTCCGTAAGGCGACGGGAAAAGATAACCTCAGCATCAAGGTTGACCGTCTGAAGGATGCTTCGGTATCTGCAATCCTGACCCAGTCCGAGGAGGCCCGCAGAATGGCCGAGATGATGAAGACCTACGGTATGTCAGGCATGAATCTGGGCGGTATGAACCAGAATTCCGAAACGCTGGTTCTGAACGCCGGAAATGACCTTGTAAAATATGTGCTGGATAATACAGAGGGAGAGACCACTGATATGGTATGCTGCCAGCTGTATGATCTTGCGGCTATAGCAAACCGTCAGCTTACGGCAGAGGAACTGACAAAGTTCGTGCAGAGGAGCAACGAGATCCTGAAGAAGATAACTGAATAAGAGAGTTGTAAAAAAAACTTGCATTTCCCTGTAAGGTTTGGTAATATAACGCCGGTACTGTCACTGAGTTATCGGAATCTCCGACCATGACCCGGTGGACAGCGGATCATATTATTATAGGAGGAATCAGAAATGATCACAAAAGAGCAGAAGGCAGAGCTTATCGCTAAGTACGGCAACGGCGAGGGAGACACAGGTTCACCGGAGGTACAGGTTGCTATTCTTACAGCACGTATCAATGACCTGAACGAGCATTTCAAGGCTCATCCCCATGATCATCACTCCAGAAGAGGACTTCTGAAGATGGTTGGTCAGCGTCGTAACATGCTTGCTTATCTTAAGAGCAAGGATATCGAGCGTTACAGAGCTATCGTACAGAAGCTTGGTCTGAGAAAGTAATTGAGAAGAGCAGCGGGTTACCGCTGCTCTTTCTGTACATGCGCGATAAAGGTGCCAGGCGGGCATCGTGCTTGCACGAATGCCCGTGCGGCACCCAATGCGACAATCGTGGAGGGGACAAAATCACCCTTCTGCTCGATTGCGCGATCAGTACGGGCGGCAGCCGTAAATACATACAGAAAGAGGAGCAGCGAAAATGATGGATATCCATGAAATCAGCGGTACCACAGAAGTTCTCGGCCTTATCGGGAATCCGGTGGCGCATACTTTGTCGCCTGTTATTCACAATACACTTTCGGAAAAACTTAAGAGAAATATGGTTTATCTGCCGTTTCCGGTTAAGGAGGATCCGGTTCAGGCCGTAAGGGGTGCATTTCATCTGGGTATACGGGGAATGAATGTCACGGTGCCTCATAAAACAACCGTGATACCTGCGCTTTCCGGCATTGATCCGGCTGCTGAGGTTATAGGAGCGGTAAATACGCTTGTCAGAACGGATGAGGGCTTCCAGGGATATAATACCGATATGCCGGGACTTAAGCGCGCGCTGGCACAAAAAGGCATATCTCTTTCCGGAAAACAGGTGGTTATACTGGGAGCCGGAGGCGCATCACGCGCAGCGGCAGCGCTCGCTCTTTTTGAGAGGGCGTCAGGGGTATATCTGATCAACAGGACGAAGGAAAAAGCAGAGGCTATAGCGGACGATATGAAAAAACATTTTGATGATCATATCATTCCGTTAGCCAGGGATGAATATGGCCGGATTCCGGAAAAACCTTCGATATTCATACAGTGTACATCCCTTGGATTGAAGGGAAAAGAAGGGCTGCTGATCGAAGACAGGGATTTCTACCGGAGGGCTGAATACGGCTATGATCTTGTATATAATCCTGCTGAGACACCATTTCTGAAGCTTTTTAATGAACTGGGGATACCGTGTGATAACGGCCTTACAATGCTGCTTTATCAGGGTATAATTGCCTACGAACTCTGGACGGGAGAGACTGTTACCAATGAAATGGCAGCTGAAGTGCTGGTCAGGCTCAGAAGAAAAGTATATGGTGGGAATATCCTTCTCGTGGGATATATGGGCAGCGGCAAATCCACAGCCGGAAAGGCCCTGGCTGAGAGAAATGGAATGAATTTCCTGGATACGGATATTGAGATTGAAAAGGAGCAGGGCTGCAGCATACGCAGGATATTTGAAGAAAAAGGCGAAGAGGTTTTTCGGGATATAGAAACTGCTTATTTAGACAGGCTTTCGAAAAATGCAGTAAAAACGGTCATTGCCACCGGCGGCGGAATGGTGCTTCGCAGGAAAAACCGGGAGCTTATGAAAAACACCGGCAAGGTTGTGCTTCTTTCGGCATCTGAGGAAACCACATTTCAAAGAGTGAAGCAGGATACCGGAAGACCGCTGCTGGATTCAGAGGGAGAAAGTGAGCTTAAAGCCAGGATCAGCCGTATGATGGCTGCGCGGTCTGCGGCATATCAGGCTGCTGCCGATCAGGTGGTGGAGACAGACGGCAAAACCGTAGATGAGATCCTTGAGGAAATATAAGCTGATAATTACAGGAAATTAATCGCAGTGAGGTAGATCATAGTGGAATTTGTGGATTTGGGACGTCAGTATGAAAAGATAGGTGAAGATCTGGAGCAGAGAGTGCTTAAGGTCCTTCATAACAGACATTTCATAATGGGAGATGAAATACGGGAGCTGGAGCAGAAGCTTGCTGCTTTTACAGGACGGAAATACTGCCTCAGCTGCGGCAGCGGTACGGAAGCACTGCAGATACCGCTGATGGCTTATGAGCTTACGAAGGAGGATGCGGTATTCGTGCCTGCCTTTACCTTCTTTGCGTCTGCGGAAAGCATAAGCGTTGCAGGAGGAACTCCGGTATTTGTGGATACAGACCGCAATTTTAACATGGATCCGGATGATCTGGTGAAAAGGATTGAAAAAGTCCTGGCTGAGGGAAAGCTCCGCCCAAGAGGGGTCGTACCTGTGGATCTTTTCGGCCGCAGTGCGGATTATGACAGGATACTTCCGGTTGCGGAGAAGTACGGCCTTTTTGTGCTTGAAGATGCTGCACAGGGCTTTGGCGGCAGTCTGAGGGGTGTTCGTAACGGCAGCTTCGGCGATGTGTCCGCCACATCATTTTTCCCGGCCAAGCCTCTGGGGTGTTTCGGAGACGGAGGAGCCATTTTTACAGACGATGACAGACTCTATGAGATCATGCATTCCATAAGGGTTCATGGTCAGGGAAGTGATAAATATGACAATGTACGCCTCGGGATCAACGGAAGGATGGATACGCTTCAGGCAGCAGTTGTTCTTGCAAAGCTTCAGATATTTGAGGAAGAGCTTGAAGCCCGGCAGAGGGTTGCCGGATGGTATGCCGACCGACTTAAGGACAGCTTTGTGACTCCGGAGACCGATGCGGATCATTTTTCCGCATGGGCACAGTATACGGTGCTTGCAAAAGACCGTGAAGAACGTGACCGTATCGTATCAGGTATGAAACAGCAGGGAATACCGGTAATGGTATATTATCCAATACCGCTTCATCACCAGACGGTCTACCGAAACATGGGCTATGGTACGGAAAGCCTTCCTGTATGTGAGGATATATGCGGCAGATGCTTCAGCCTGCCGATGCATCCGTATCTTACTGAAGAAGAAGTGGATATGGTATGTGATAAACTGCTGAGCAACAGGTAGGAATCTGACTTTACAGATATAAAATGATCAAATACAGCCGTGCCTTAAGATGCGCGGCTGCATTTGGTCATTTGTATTCATGAACAGTGATCGTTTCAGACCATCAATAATTCAGCTTGAATGAAACTCCTGTTTATGCTACAATATAACGGATTGTTTCAAGGCCACCCCGAGACTTCTGAAGAGGGAGACGTCCGTTCTCCGGAGGGCTCTTTGTTCAGTTGTTTCGGAACCTTGGAATGATACGAAAAATCAAAGGAGAAAGATATGTACAAGAAGTTTGAAATGGAGCTTGCAGGAAGAACACTCCGCGTTGATGTGGACCGTGTCGGCAAGCAGGCAAATGGTGCAGTACTCATTCATTACGGTGATACGGTAGTACTGTCAACTGCAACGGCATCCAAGGAGCCGAGAGAAGGTATTGATTTCTTCCCGCTTTCAGTTGAATACAGCGAGAAGATGTACGCTGTGGGCAAGATCCCCGGCGGCTTCAACAAGAGAGAGTCCAAGCCCTCTGAAAATGCGATCCTGACAGACCGTGTCATCGACCGCCCCATGCGTCCTCTGTTCCCCAAGGATTACAGAAATGATGTAACCCTGGAGAATCTTGTTCTTTCCGTTGATCCGGAATGCGCTCCGGAGCTTACGGCTATGCTGGGTACGGCTATCGCAGTATCCATTTCCGATATCCCCTTTGACGGTCCCTGCGCTACAACACAGGTTGGACTCGTTAACGGAGATCTGATCTTCAACCCCAATTCAACCATGAATCTCCAGTCAGATCTTAAACTGACAGTAGCATCTACACGTGAGAAGGTCATCATGATCGAGGCAGGTGCAAATGAAGTGCCTGAGGATCAGATGATCGAGGCAATCTTTGCCGCTCACAAGGTTAATCAGGAGGTTATCGCATTCATCGACAAGATCGTTGCAGAGTGCGGAAAGCCCAAGCACAGCTACAACAGCTATGCTATTCCCGAAGAACTCTTTGCAGCAATGAAGGAAGTTGTTCCTCCCGAAGAGATGGAAGTAGCAGTCTTCACGGATGACAAGCAGACCCGTGAGAAGAATATCGATGAGATCAAGGAACGCATGAAGGAGAAGTTTGCCGACAATGAGGAATGGCTCGGACTTCTCGGTGACGCGCTGTATCAGTATCAGAAGAAGACGGTTCGTAAAATGATCCTCAAGGATCACAAGCGTCCTGACGGCCGTGCCATCAACCAGATACGTCCTCTCGCAGCAGAAGTTGATCTTATCCCCAGCGTTCATGGTTCATCCATGCTCACCCGCGGACAGACACAGATCTGCGACATCGTTACTCTTGCACCTCTTTCAGAGGCACAGAAGATCGATGGACTTGATCCGAATGTAACAACCAAGAGATATATTCATCATTATAACTTCCCGTCATATTCCGTTGGTGAGACCAAGGTTTCCCGCG
>ONWK01000320.1 GCA_900321505.1 uncultured Eubacteriales bacterium | reverse complement strand
GATGAATTCGACTTTGATCTTGACGATGATCCGGATCTGAACGAGGATCTGGAATTTACTGATGACGAATTTGATGATGATCTGGATTATAGTTATGATGAGGATACGGATGATGAGGATGACGATTCCGAATATACACCGTTCCTCTTCGCCGAGCTTCTTGAGGAAGCTGCCGCAGAGTATGCCCAGAAGGATCTGGATGAGAGGATGGCTGAATCCGGTGAAAATGTGATGGTTATCACATTGGATGAGCTCTCTGAGTATATCAGGGATCTGCACAAGAAGAAAAAAGGAGCGTAAAGGGTTATGGATGTCAAACTGGTGAATCGTGGAGAGGAAGGAGAGCTTCTCCTTTCCGGAGATCTGGATACCAGGACTGCGCGTGACGCTGATAAGCTTTTTGCGCAGCTTGCAACCAGGTTTAATAGGATTATTCTGAATATGCAGAACCTGAATTACATTTCCAGTGCAGGTATCCGTACAATCAGAAATCTGTACCTGCTGATTATGAAGAAAGGCGGGAAACTGGATATCATCAATGTGAACGGCAATGTCATGGAGGTTTTTGAAATGACAGGACTGGCAGGACTTCTGAATATCAGGTAGTGTGTTGTGCTTTTGTTATACGCGCTGTTGTATAATAAGCATGAACAGTGCATATTCCGGCGGAATGCCGGAGCTTTGAACGGTAAGTTAAGAGGGACAGACTATGATGATTTTTGAGAGAAATAAAAAGCGGATCGCAAAGCTGCTGATAACAGCTTTCATTTTGATGTGTCTTCCGCTGGCTTCTGTTCCGGTATATGCAGCGCCTGAGGATGAGACAGGGGGGATGAGCAGCGGCCCGGGTCAGAGTGCGGCAGATAACCGTCCTGTGGCTGACAGCACCAATACAGCGGCTGAAATCCCTTATTCCGTTTCCCGGGACAAGGCTCCTGCCTATGAAGCAAATAAGGGTCTTTCGGAATGGGGCAGCAGGAAGGCCATTAAGGCTCCGGAGAATACCTATGTTCTTACAGCTGCAACCGGTGCCAGCGCTGGTGATTCAGTGCTGTATTTTGCCATAAAATATAAGGGTAAGGACGGAGTCGCAAGATCACAGTATGTATTCCCCGGTATTGATGCGTCCAGCAGAAGTGCGGCTTTGCTGAATTATTATGCTAAAGGTGCGGATCTGACCGGAACCTTCGGCAAGAAGGCGCTGGCGGAGATCAACTATAAGGAAACTGAGGTTACCGAGAAGACTCTCGGCGCCTGGACTGTACAGGACTTTGCTTTCCGTACCGAGTCCGAGATCAGTGAGATCGAAAGCATCGATGTATATCTGGCTAAGGGACAGTGGACTGTGCAGGGTCTGTCACTGTACAAGATGGATAACTATAAGGGATATGAGGAGTACGGACTGGTTACCGGTCAGACATTTCTTGATTTTGAGGGATCTCTGATCGCGGATCTCAAAAAGAAACAGCAGGGAACTCTCACACTTTCCTCAGGAACTGTTGATTCTGTTATAAGGCTCGGGGGACAGACATCACAGTATTTTGATGTTCAGAGATATGCTGTCGGTACCGAAAAGAAATCATTTGCTTCGGGTACTGATGTTTATTCCTTCCGCATGGATTTTGCAGACATAGAAGGAGCCGGACTGGAAGCTTTACTGAACAGGAAGGCATTAAAGCTGAGTGATACAGGTCTCGGTATAGTTGAGGATATATCATTGGAGATCCAGTATCGGGATCGCCACGGATGGACGCGCAAGGTTACACTTCCCGTGATCCTCAGCGCCTATATCATGGCGCGTAAAGCTGCCGGGAACAGTACCATAATGGGATTTGGCCAGCGTGGCGATACCATCGCATTTCAGGCGCAGCTTCCGGATTTTCAGTCCATAGTCAGCGAGATAACCATCAAAATGGGAAATGAGGCAAGAACCAGTGTAGAGGCAAAGGGCATCAGCATTGATAAGACAACCTCTGCCATGAATGATACGCTTTCCGGGCTGAGCAAGGATGAAGTACGTATAGCCGGCGTATCCCTCTACAAGGGAGGATGTATGCCCTATGTAGCCGGAGGCACGGACACAAAGGGTCAGCATCTGGAGGGCGCAACCCTCGATTACGTATTTGAGACTGAGTCCACAGGCCCCATTATGTATTATTCTGCAGGTGATGAAAGAGGCACTCAGGTGGCGGCAAATGGTATCACAAAGATCAGCCTGCGAGGCTATAGTACAGGTGCATCCCTGGTGTATACAGCTAACGGACAGGGTAAATTCCTTGTTACCCTATATACAAGCACAAACAAGAATTCCGGTACTACCAGTGAGATCACTGTGAGATTCCATTATAATGATCTGAACGGTAATCCTGAGCGGACCCTGAACTACCGCGTAAGGTCATCGGCGGAAAGCTTTATGGGCTTATGGACTGCTACGGATGGCGGAAGCTATATTGCGGAAAAAGGACTTGATACAGGCGGAAAGATATCCTTCCTGATGGAGGCAAAGGATGCCAGTGAATTCACGAATGTTGATATAACCCTTTCAGGCGGCAGTCACTGGAATATGAGCAACATTACCATCGCCTATGTGGAGAAGTACAACCGCAGACTGGCTTATATCGCGCCGGCTGATATCACCGGAACAAAATACTGGCTTGAAAGAGGGATCGTCTCTGCAGAGGTATTCAATCTTGCAAAGACCAATCCGACGATTTCCGATGATAAGGGAGAGGAAATTGATTCCGACGGTACAAAGGCGGACGGAAAGACGGTCCTTATAGATGAGAAAAATCAGGTTGTTACCGACAGTAAGGGAGACCCGGTCTATGTTGATAAGACCGATAAGGACAAAGCAAAGAGTGATTACCTGATCAACGGGTCACAGCTGTTTGAAGGTGATTCCACCTACAATATCGATTTCGGTAAGGGTTCTGTATCCGAGGACAAGCGTGACGTGGATTATTCATCTGTCCGGCATACCATGACCTACGAGCAGACACAGCTCAACTGGAAATTCTTTGAAGCTGAAAAGACATATGATATCACGGTAAATGTGGCAAAGGATTCAGATGTTGATCTCGGAAACGGTGATGCAGGCTCCAAGAACTATTTCTATTTCCAGCTGGTTTT
>ONWK01000281.1 GCA_900321505.1 uncultured Eubacteriales bacterium | reverse complement strand
GGATTTACTAAATCATTCTGCACAAAATGCAATTCTTCATGTTATTGCATAATAGAGTAGAGTTATATAATATGCTATAATAAAACTACGCTAGTATATACTCTTTGATTTGTGGACAGGAGAAATGGACTATGAGCCTAAAAGAAGAACTAAGAACTTTCAACAAATCTATGGACTGGGACCAGTTCCACACCCCTGAAAACCTTGCCAAGTCCATTTCTATTGAAGCCGGCGAACTATTGGAATGTTTTCAGTGGAACAGTGAATACAATCGCGAGGATGTTCTGGAAGAACTGGCGGACGTCTATTCCTATGCGGTGATGATGGCGGATGTCCTGGGGGTGGAGTTGGAAGACATCGCATTGAGGAAGCTGGAAGTCACTAAGAAGAAGTATCCGGCAGAGAAGTTCAAAGGAATCAGCACGAAATACAATAAGATCGGTGATAAATGATGTTTAGGATTGATCGTTTTGCTTTTAATGATGATACGCCCAATAAGATCAGCGAACTCCATTACGGGGAGAGTTCTGTCGGCACCAACTGGCCGGTCGCCTATATCATCAACAACAGCAAAGAGGCTTACGTTGGGGAAACCATCCATGCTTCCCAAAGAGCTTCCCAGCACCTTAAAAACGAAGAGCGGAAAAAACTCACGGAGATCCGGATTATCAGTGATGAAGAATTCAACAAGTCGGTAATCCTGGATCTGGAAGCTTTTCTGATCAGGCATATGCATGCAGATGGGAAGTATAATCTTCAGAACGGAAATGATGGGCTGCAGGACCATGAATACTATCAACGTTCGAAATACAGCAAGGAGTTTGAAGCAATTTGGGAAGAACTGAAGCGATTGGGAGTCGTTCAGAAAACGGTCAAAGAGATTGAAAACTCGGAGTTGTATAAGTATTCTCCGTTCAAGACCCTTGGTGAAGAGCAGCTGGAAGTAGAGATGCAAATCATCGATGCGTTGATTCAGAATCACAGGAGCGGAAAAAGAAGCACAGTGATTGTTAACGGAGGCGCAGGAACCGGTAAAACGATCCTGGCCATTTATCTGATGAAATACTTTGCTGATTTGGAGTCTGTGTCCAGGACGGATTATACCCTGATTCAGGAAGATGGAAGCGAAATACTGGTAGAGGAGTTTGACCGGAAGGAGTTAAAGGACATTCAAAAGATTGGGATTGTATTTCCGCAAAAGTCGCTTCGGTCTTCGATTCAGAACGTGTTTAAAGGGGTCCGGAATCTGAGCAAGAAAATGGTCTATAGTCCTAACGAGGTTGTAAAGGATTATATGAAGACAGGCAAAGCCTTTGATTTGTTGCTCGTAGACGAATCACACAGGTTGAAATGTCGGAACAAAGGCCATCTTGCCAATTACAGTTCTTTTGATAAGTGCAACAGGGACTTGGGATTGGACAAATTCAAGGGAACGGAACTGGACTGGATGATGATGTGCAGTAAAAATGTCATCTTGTTCCGGGACGACTTGCAGACAGTGCGGCCTTGCGACATTGACAATGAGGATTTCACCAGAATTACGGAGAAACAGTATCCTGGAAGTGTGATACATTCCCAGCTCGAAACCCAGTGGAGGTGCGAAGGTGGCAAGGAGTATGTCAATTATCTTCGACGGATTCTCTCCGGCAGACAGGAATACAAGGTCAATGTCAAGAATTATGATGTGAAGCTATTCCGCAATTGCGCGGACATGGTAAAAGAAATCAAGCGATTGGATAATGAGATGCGGCTGTGCCGGGTGGTTGCCGGATACGCCTGGACATGGAACAGGAGCAATCCCGAACCGTTCACAATTGGGATTCAAGGGGAGCGGTACCGGTGGAATAGAACTTATGATAACTGGATTCAGTCGCCAACGGCAATCGATGAAATCGGATGTATCCATACCGTGCAGGGTTATGACCTGAACTACACGGGTGTGATTATTGGAGAGGACATCAAGTATGACCCGAAGTCCGGAAAGATTTACGCAGTAAAGGAAAACTACTACGATCAACAGGGAAAATCCGGTGTGGCAGACGACCCGGAGGCCCTGTGCAGCTATCTGACAAATATTTACCTCACGCTCATGACGAGAGGAATCAAGGGGACGTACATTTATGTCTGTGATGAAGAGTTGAGGAAGTATTTTGAGCGTTTTTTTGAGGTTGAGTAGGGTGAGGAAGACAATATGCACAAAATAGAATTGAAGAATCGATTCATTGAAGACCTTTTTCATGAAAACAGATTTAATCTTTTTGTTTCTTTCTGCCGGCAAAATGGAATGATTCAGTTGAGGGATCTGGAGGGATTTGATTTCGATCGGCTGCAGAATGTACAGGGCATTGGAACTAAAAAGATTCACGATATACGAGAGCGTTATGAACAGGCTGAACTTCAAATCGCAGAAGAGCAGGAGGATTCTTTCTCACAGGCAGATACTGCTTCTGCTGAGGAAAGCCTTCTACGATTATCTGTTCAGAAACTGTTTGTTGTTATTCATCCGGAATTAAACAATCTTGATTTGGATGTGTTCTTTAGTCTGGGTGTTCCAAATCGGATAATTGGCAAGTTAAAAGAGGCAGGATTTCGGTCTGTAGGGAGTCTTTCTGGAATCACGAAGCAAAGGCTGGTTTCCTTGGCAGGCAAAAGACGGGCAGAGGAATTCGAAGAATTGCAGCCAGTTGTGTCTGGAAACCTGATAGGTGTTTTGGAAAGAGTTTTAGAGATGCTTTCCACAAGCGATGAATACCTGATGGTGCTGTACCGGGCAGAAGGGCTGACCCTAAATGCGATTGGGGATATGAAGAATGTTACCCGGGAAAGGATTCGCCAGATTATAAACAAGTTTAACTTTCGTTTAGATCCAGTGTTGAGACCGATTATTGACCGCATGATGCAGGAAAAAGGATATGTGACGGCGACGGAGATCCTGGATATATATGATAATGATGATTACGACCGCATTCTAATGCATTGGTGCAAAAGCATTGGCTATTATGATTACCTTGATTTTGCGGATGCTTTTATCCCTGCACAGGATAATAAGGAAGCTGTCAATCATAAAATGAAAGAGATTGCAGAGAGTTTTGTTGGTGAAGGGATTTCATTTGAAGAGCATCGGGAGGAACTAGAGTGGATTCTGGGAGAGTCTGGGTATCCGTTTGTTACGGTTGAAAATTTTACTCAGTTTCTGGCAGATAACAAATATCGTTTCTTTGGATCATTGGTGGTAAAAGGACGCCAGTCTTATGGGTATTTGTGTTCTCGTTTAGTAGGACAGTACTTCCCAGAGGGTATAAAGCTTTATGATGAAACGGATTTAGGGCGTTTGCGGATGTTGGTAAAGGAGATTTATGGTGATTTAAATCTCCCTGAAGATGACCGGGTTTTGAGTATACGCTTAAGTGATTACACGGTTCTTTGTGGTAGAGGGAAAGTTACCACCGCAGATCATATTCAGGTGGGGGAGGACCTGTTGGAAGAAATACACGATTACATTGAACGGTCTTCTCGAGCGGAAGTGTATTATTCGGAGGTGTTTTCCGTTTTTGAGAGCCAACTCAAAAGCAATTCCAACATAGATAATTATCATTTCCTTCATGGTGTTCTGAAGTTGTATTTCGAGGACGAATATGATTTTGCAGACCGAGATTATCTTAGAAAACGGGGAGCAGGTTTGGTTTCTGGCAGGTTTTCGGTTCGGT
>ONWK01000319.1 GCA_900321505.1 uncultured Eubacteriales bacterium | reverse complement strand
TCAGCTGCTGGCCATAGCCCGCGCCGTGATCTCGGATCCGAAGATCCTGATCCTGGATGAGGCAACCTCCCAGGTGGATACCAAGACGGAGGCTGCCATCACAAGAGCCATGGAGAAGATGATGGAGGGCAGGACCACATTTATCATTGCACACAGGCTCTACACCATTAAAAATGCGGATCAGATCATTTTCATGGTGAACGGTGATATTAAGGAAGTCGGCAATCATGATGAACTTCTTGCAAGGGGTGGACTGTATGCATCCATGTACAAAACAGGACTGGATGAATAAAAAAGGTGCGGTCATGACATTTTAAGGAGGGGTAAAATGAAAACTATCGAACTTAAAGAAGCGGAACGTCTTGTAAGAGAGGGTGAGAATTATACAGCTGAGGAGTTGAAGAAGGTTCAGCAGGAGAGGCTTACCGCACTGGTGGACTATGCGAGAGAGCATTCTCCGTATCTGCGGGAATTCTATAAGGACCTTCCGGAGGATTATACTCTCAGCGATATTCCGGTGATGGAGAAGAAGGAGTTTCAGGCCCATTACAACGAATGGGTAACGGACCCGGAGCTTAAGGAAGATATGGTAAGGGCATATCTGAAACGTGGGGCGGAGGATAATTCCCTGCTGCTCGGAAAATATACCGCCCTGCAGACATCGGGTTCCACCGGTGATCCTCTGCCGATGGTAAGGGACGATTATCATAATAAGATCCACGGGGCGCTGCTTCGAAACCGCCTGTTCTATGGCACAGAGCCCGGGTTCTTCGATCATTCGAAGCATAAAACGGCATTTCTGGTGCATGTGTCCAATTCGGCATCCAGTTACGGATCCTATCTGAAAATGCGTCGGCTGCACCCCGGCTTTGAGGACAATATTGCTGCATATCCCATTACTGACAGTATTGATGTGATTGTCAGCAAACTGAATGCATTTCAGCCTGAAATAATCGTTGCCTATCCGCCATATCTTGTCATGCTTGCGGAGGAGAAGCTGAAGGGGACTCTGGATATCCCGATTAAAATGATACTCTCATCGGCAGAGCTTCTGACGGAGGAAAGCTATCACAGGATCCATGATGTATTCGGGGTACCGATCCTTAACAATTATTGCATGACAGAAGGCGGAGAGATCGCCATGACCCATGACTGTCCCCACCTTCATATCAACGAGGACTGGATCATCGTTGAGCCGGTGGATGAAAACCGTAAGCCTGTGAAGGATGCTTCCGAATACTCCTCCGGTATCCTTGTAACTGATCTGACAAACTATGTGCAGCCCATCATCCGGTATTATGTCAGTGATTCGGTACGGATACGAAGAGAGGATTTCCCCTGCTATTTCAGGCCGGTACTGGATATACGGGGAAGAGTGTGGGATTCCTTCGAACTCGGAGGCGGGAAATTCACTACGAAGGCGCTGGAGGTAAAGGCAAAGTTTCAGAAGGGGCTCTGCAGTTACCAGTTTGTTAAGACCGGTGAGAATACCATGGAGGTAAGGGGAATCTGTACGGCGGATTCGGAACCGGCGGCAGTGCTCGGAGAACTGGCCGGAAAACTGGACAGTTATTTTAAAGAGGCGGGCGCGGAAGAAGCAAAGGTTACATTTTCAACCGATCCTATGATCAGTAACAAGGCCGGCGGAAAAACACCGATGTTTAAGGATATCAGCTGAAGCGCTTCGGAGAGGGGGAGAACGGATGGAAGATAAAAGGTCGGCAGCTGAAGGTGAACTGAATATTCTCATTGCGGGGGATGTCTTTCCGGTGGCTTCCAATGAAGAATACTTTATCGCAGGGGATACCGAAACTCTTTTTGGAGAGAAGATAACAGCGCTTTTCAGGGATGCGGATTATTCGGTCTGCAATACGGAGGGCTGTATAGCCGATAAAAAAGACACTGTCAGCAAGGTAGGCCCGGTTGTCACAGCGGGAAGCGCAACCCTTAACGCACTGAAACGTCTGGGGGTAGATGCGGTCACACTTGGAAATACCCATATTATGGACGGAGGCGTAACGGGCTTCCGGGATTATCTATCTCATCTGGATGAAAAAGAGATCGGGTATTTCGGCTGTGGGTATGATCTGGATCATATGAAGAATCACATACTGGTGGAGCAAAAGGGAATAAGGGTCATACTCTATAATGTTATGGAATTCTTTTTTAACGGTGCCACGGAGAATGCTCCCGGGGGAAATACGTATGATGAGACCAGAGTGCTGGAGGAACTGCGTGAGCTGAAAAAAGAATGCGACCATCTTGTGGTGCTTTATCATGGGGGGTTCGAGTCTGCATTTTACAATTCACCGCTGATACGGACGCGTTTTCACCGGATGGCGGATGCCGGCGCGGATATACTGATCTCCCAGCATACGCATGCGATAGGAAATGAAGAGGAGTATCACGGTTCTCTTCTGATATACGGACAGGGTAATTTCTGTTTTAATCTTGCAAAAAAGGTGAATGAATTCCTGCTTCACGGTATGCTGCTTTCTTTCTTTTTCACAAAGGAGGGATACCGGGTCGAGCGGCATGTGGTCCGTCGTACGGATACCGGATGTATATATGATGAGGAACAGGATCTGTCCGGACAGAAAGACCGGTCGAAAATGCATGAAAGGCTTCTTTCAGGCGATCCGGAGGCAAAAGAAGTATTCCTTAAGGATAACCGGAGGGTAAGCAGGGTCTTTATCGAGCGCCTGATCAAGGGCTTCTACGGTGCTGATGAGATCCCGGAATACAGTGAAAAACAGATACGTATCCTGCTTCTTATGCTTCAGGCAGAGGAAATGAACGAGATGGCAGTCTGCTATTTTACGGAGTTGCTTGAAAAATATGAAAAAAGATCAGAAAAGTGACAAAAATAAAAGAAAGATACGGCTTCCGCTGCTGGTGAGAATATCCATTCTTGTTCTCCTTGCGCTGATCCTGACCAGTATACCCATTGTGGTTGTGTACCAGAATTATCGTAAGAAAAAAGCGGTAGAGGAGGGCGGAGAAACCGCAAGAGAAGCGTGCAGTATCATCAGAAACTCTATGGTGGC
>ONWK01000318.1 GCA_900321505.1 uncultured Eubacteriales bacterium | reverse complement strand
GATATTATCGGAAATGATCTCCGCACTCACCATAGGCCTTATGGCGTCATGGATCAGCACCAGATCATCAGCTGCAAAATGCTTCTCAAGCTCATAAACACCGTTGCGTATCGAATCCTGGCCGTTCTTTCCTCCCGGGACCACATGCTGAAGCTTATTGATATTGAACTGCTTCGCATAAGCCCGGAGCACCTGCTCCCATCCGCTGATGCATACAACTGCTATGGCATCGATCTCCGGATGCTCCTGAAATGCTTCCAGCGTATATACTATGACCGGTTTTTCATTTACCGTCAGGAACTGCTTGGGAATATCCTGATGCATGCGGTTGCCGGAGCCTCCGGCTATGATCAGCGCCACATTTGCCATGATCCGCGTCCTCCTTAAGAACCATCACCTCAGTTGGTATCGACACCGGCATCATCCCCGCCGGCATCATCTCCGCCTGTTTCGTCATCACCTATCGGGCCTGTATTTCCGTCATCATCTATGGTCCCGATACTGGCTCCGGTGGTGTCACCGGTCACCGAACCGTCCTCGCTCCAGATAACCGGCGCCTTTGTATAATCATATTTTTTCTGTATCTCCGGGAAGAGACCGAGATTATACAGATGTCCGAAATAATCCGTCTCCAATACACCGTACATGTATGTGATCTTGTTATTTACTATCTTCTGTATACGGTCTACATAATCATCCGGCAGCTTTTCGGCAGCACTCTTGGGTGTGAATTCGCCATTTACATAAGTACCCTTATCTGTCTTCCACTCACGGAACAGGTTGAACATGATGGGCTCCGCATCGGAGAACACGTCACGTCCCGGAAGCAGTCTCGAATCCCACTCGGTTCCGAAAAGATTCGACAGCGTCGGAAGGATATCGATGGAGCATACAGGCGTATCCACCACGATGGGATCCATCTTCTCCAGACAACCGCTCCAGATTATAAGTCTGTTATGGTCACGCTGCAGGTAGTTTGTAACATTGTATCCGTACAGCTCGGAAAGCAGCGGCATCTGTCCCAGTGCAGCATCATTATCCAGACCATAGGGGAAATGATCCGCAGAGATAACGATCACGGTATCATCCAGGACACCCGCCTTTTCCAGATTCTCAACCAGCCAGGTAAGTCCTGCCTCAAGCTCCAGATTACATGCAATATAAGCCTTTACGTCATCGGAATACGGCAGATTCTGTACCTCGTCCCAGTGCTTCCTTGACTGGCTGTTGGATTCCTTGCTGTAAGCCGAGTGACCGCTGACTGTCATATAGTAGATATTGAAGGGCTGCTTGTTGATATACTGACCGAAGGTACCCTGGAACATTTCCAGATCACTCTCGGGCCATCCGCCGGTGATATATGCCTCGGCACCGTTTCCGACGCCCTCATATCCGTCGCAGTAGCCCAGGTTCACATGAGTCTTGTGACGGCTGTAATAGGTATACTCATTGTTGTGATACATCTTTCCATAGTAGCCCAGTCTGTCAAGCTGGCTTCCCATGGTGAAATAGTTGTTGTAGGTTGCCAGCTGCTTCATGGACTGTCCGCCCATGGTGGGAAGCATACCTATCAGGTTGGAGTACTCTCCGCCCGTGGTTCCTGCGCTGGCAGGCTGATAATAATCCGTGAACTGTATACCCTTTGTAGCCATACGGTAAAGGGTCGGTGTCAGATTCTTATCAATGATGTCGCCGCTGAAGGCCTCTGCGGACATGAAGATCAGGTTCTTTCCTTCAAAGAGACCGGTCATCTCATTCTTCATGCTTGCATTTACAGATGCCACATAGGTATCAAGATCCGCATAGGTGCCGCTGTCACTCTTTGCCACATCCGAGAAGGATATCGGATACCTGTTGGGTGTATATACTACCTGCGCCTTCTCGGTGGTACCCTCCTCGGTATTGGTTCCCTGGGTGCCCGTTGAGTTCGCCTTGGTGGCAGGCTCCTGAGTATCCGTAGCCACATGACTGTCATCCGCACTGTCGATCTCAAAATCGGTCTTCTTATTGGCTCCTGTCATCTTGCGCCATATTTCTTTCCGGATACCTGTCATAAGACCGAAATCCGTTACGGCACTCTCAAAATAATACTGGTCGTTATATACAACACGGTATTTCTTTACACAAAGGATAAGGATCAGCGCAACGATATAAGCTGCCGCCGTAACGATAGCCATCTTGATCTTGCGCTTGCTTCCTGTCTTCATTGAAAGGAGGTGCTTCTTATCGAAGGCCAGCTCAAAGACAATGAAGAGAACCGTCGGCAGAATGTACAGGATGATATGGATTATACCCTGCGATGATGTGATCAGACGTATAATGTCGGCCTGGAAACCGCCTGCCGCATCCGCCGCACCGTAAATAACGGTGTTCAGGTCATAGAATACCTTAAACTGCAGATATACAAAGTACTCGATCAGGAACGGGATCACCGGCAGGAAAAGGAAAAATGCCTTGATCCACATATTTACCGTACGGTTTCTCGAAATAGATGAGAGCAGTGATCCTATCATTCCGAAGAAAATGGAGAAGAGCAGAATGTAGAAGGTCTGCATTCCCCAGAAATTACGGACTGTCGTAAGATTAAAAATAGCCTCGTAATAGAAATAGAAGAAGGGGATCATCGCACGCGAGATAAAGAAGAACACCGGCTTATGGTTTCGGTAGAAACCATCGATACGATCCTCCATCGTAACGCGGCCGCTGCCTGATACGGTCCTGCCTCTACGTTCTGCGGGACGTGTATCAGCCTGACGCGGTCTGCCTGCGGTACTTCTTTCCGCTGTACTTCTTTCCGGACGATAAGAAGCCTGTCTGCCGTTTCTCTGAGATCCTCTCGGCAGCTGCAGATCTCCTGATGCGTCTCTGCGGACTCCGCTGCGGTCTGATACGGACGCTCCGGTCCTGCCTGTTCCGGAAGCAGAAGTGCGATGCCCTGCACCCGATGCTGTACTGCGGGATGCCCCTGTATGTCCTGCTCCAGGTGCTGTACTGCGGGATGCCCCTGTACGCCCTGCTCCCTGCGCGGTATTACGGGATGCGCCTCCCACCGCTGATGAAGTGCTCCTGGGGGTCCTTGCGGAGCCGGACACGCTGCTGTGGGAGATATCCTCACGATCTCTCCCCGTTGAATTACTGTATGTGCCCGTAGTCCGTTCACCTCCCATGCCCTTCATGGGGCGCTTGCCGGAAATGACCTCTTCCTCTTCCTGTTCAAGCTGTCTTATGAATTCCAGCTCTTCCTCTGTAAGATGGATAGCACCATCCTCCAGGTTTTCCAAATCACTCATTCTTTACATCCTTTTTTAAGCTGAATACCAATATAACCAATTGATTATACTCTACCCTTTCAAAAAAAGCAACCCCGCAGAAGATTTCCGGTTTTTTCATGAACACGGCAAAGGGACTGCAGCGCTTTTCATGCACAACAGTCCCTTATGTCATTCCGTATTTTAAAGTACCTTCAATATTTCATCCCTTACGGAATCCATATTTTCATCGGCCATTCCGAAGTCCATCTTCTTATAGCTCCATGCTGCGCGGCCGATCCTGTGCCTGTCAAAGCAGGCGGTTACCATTTTGTACCACTTAAGGGTATCCTCGGGATCCGCCAGTTCGATCACGCCGAACTCACCGCAGTATAGAGGAACATTTCTCTCCTCTGCAACACGGACAGCTTCATCTACAAACTTCTCGAAATACTCTATGCCTATCATCTTTTCAGGATCAAAGCCTGTGAAGCTGTTGGTTTCAAGATCCTTATACATCTCGATCTCAGTAAGAGAATACTCCGTATACTTGCCATAGGTAACTTCAAAGGGCATACGGAAGGAGTCTCTCATTCCTTCTACCCAGACTGCGCCCTGATGAGTAAAGATCAGCGGCTCATAGCAATGGAAGGTATAGATCACCTTGTCATCATAGGGATCTGCAAGATCCTTAAGAGCTTCGATGCTGTTGTTGTAATATCCTCCCAGCAGGATCCGCATATCCGGCGCGATGGCACGTATACGCTTAATGCAGTTTGTTGAAACTGCATTCCAGGTATCACTGAACCTCTTCTCCGTAACCTCGTTCAGAAGCTCAAAGGTAACGCGGCTGTAATACTTACCGTAACGGCGGGCGAACTCCTCCCACAGACGATAAAATCTTTCCTGATAATCCTCATTTTCAAAGAAGCCTGTCTCATTCTCTCCTGCATCAAAGGAAAATCCGCAGGTCTTATGAAGGTCCAGTATCATATTCAGGCCATATTTGCCGCTCCAGTCGATAGCTTCCTGAAGTCTCTCAAAACCTCTCTCGATGTAGCTGCCCTCCGCATCCTCCACCAGGTTATAATCCACGGGAATGCGTACATGATCAAGACCCCATTCCTTTATCTTCTTAAAATCCTCTTCGGTAATAAAACTGTCGTAGTGCTCATTGGTGTGTACGCACTGGGAAAGCCAGCCTCCCAGATTGATACCGTGCTCGTAACCCGCAAATTCTCTCATCTACAGTCGTTCTCCCTTCTTTTTCTTTTCAGCCGTCCCGAAGGCTTTTGCTCCCGGGACGACAGGTTTAAGATCATTCTACTATCTCAAGTCTTACATTTCTGATATGTATGGTTGCCGTGCTGCCCTGGTTGCCCATGTTGAATTCCACACGTCCGGCATCGTCATCAGCCTTATCCATGGCAAAGTTAAAGGAGAATTCCTGCCAGTCCTTAGTAAGATTAACACTCGTGTCATCAAAATATCTGATCCAGTCAGCGGTAGGTGCGGTCACTGCAGCCTTCATCTTACGATCCTCATCCGCATATGCTTCAAAGGAGAATTTGTATTCCCTGCCGTTCATCATCGGCATACCCGGCTGTACAAGCTGGATCGAATATTCCTCCGTACCGAAGTTATCGGTGGAAATGATGATCTCACCGTTCTCGATCTTTGCGGAGCCCTTGCCGTCCATCAGTTCTAGGAACTTCCAGTCTGTATCATCAGTAAGATCCTCGTCTGCGGCAAAATCACCGTTGGTAACGAAGTTGCCTGTATCATCTGCTTCCTTGAAAACCATCTCTCTTACGGGCTTTGTTACATTTTCATTGTAGTTCTTCTTACGGAACATACGTACATAATCGATCTTCATGGATGAGTTCTCTTCATCAAAGATCGTGTTTTCGTCCGGATCTCCGGGCCAGTTACCGCCTACAGCCACGTTGAGGATCACATGGAACTGCTGGTTGAAGGGTGCCGGATAATCCGCGATGGGATTGCCCGCCGAATCATTTGTATACCAGTCATTGCATTCATAGTACATCACTCCATCCACATACCAGCGGAAGCTGTTGGGACTCCATTCAACTGCGAAGGTGTGGTATTCGCTGTGGAAATCTCCGGAGCTGAGTGTATAGGAACCCTGGTTCTGCTTATGAGGCTCGCCGAAATGAAGTGTTCCGTAGTTCATGTTGGTACTGTTTCCGAGCACCTCCATGATATCGATCTCACCGCACTTGGGCCACTGTCCGTAATGCTCCTCTTCCTCGGGCATCATCCAGAATGCCGGCAGGAAGCCCTTGCCCGTGGGTACCTTAAGACGTGCTTCGATATATCCGTATTTAAGCGCATGCTTATGCTGTGTTGTAACACGGCCGGAAACATAGGAAACATTTCCGTCTGCATCAACTTCCTTCAAAGACTGAATGACAAGCTCTCCGTTCTTTACGTAAGCATACTTTTCATCATCCTCATAACGCTGCAGCTCTGCATTTACCCAGCCTGCAGGGTGAACCTCGTAATTCCAGTCCGCATCAGACAGTCTTCCTTCATACTGATCAAACTCATCATGCCAGTAAAGTGTGTATCCTTCGGGAATATTCATCTCGCCCTCCGCCTTTTCTTCTGTTACTGCCTCAGTTGCCGTGGCTTCTGTTTCGGATGAAGCTTCTGTTTCGGATGAAGTATCCTCCGTCTTTACCTCTTCTGTCTTTTCCGTTGCAGGTGCCGCAGTACTTGCCGCAGTGTTTGTATCCTCATTCTTTCCACAGCCGCTGAGTAAAAATCCCATGGCCGTTATCAGAACCACTGACTTAGTTAATCCCTTTCTTCTCATTTTTTCCTCCTCCGTTTTGATCTGTTATTTCCGGCCCCCTCCGACAGGCTGGCCTCCGTTTCAAGTTCGAGGCCATATTATCGGAGAAAAAAAATATTCTATATCGTTTTTCTGACACTTTTTACGTTCTGCTTATCTATCCGTATTTTTGCCTATTTCATTTCTGAAGCGGTTTATCTCCCGGTATTTTGAGGGTGTCAAGCCCTTCTCCCTGCGGAAGACCTCAGTAAAATAGCTCTGACTCGGGAAAGCAAGTATCTCGGATATCTCAAGAGTGGAAAGCTCCGAATATATCAGCATATTCCCCGCCGTCTCCAGCTTCTTTCTGCGTATGTAACCGCTCACTGTCTCCCCGGTCTCTTTTTTGAACTCTCTGGAAAGATAGCCGCTGCTTACCTCAGCGTATTCCGCCAGCATGGGCATGGTTATCCTGGTATGAAGATGATCATAGATATAATCTATGGCCTTTGCCACCGGCAGTGAGGTTATGGCCTTCTTTCTGAGATTCTTCATGTGCTTCGTATAATCTATACACATTTCCCGGTGAAGCTCCGATATCTCCTCTACGCGTCTTGCCCTGTCGGCCTTACGGATATATATATCTGAAATACCGTAGGAATCGGGAAGCTCCATACCGCCCTCGATACAATACCTGGCCAGAAGCGCCGCCGTAATGGCAAAATGATATTTCATGTTCTGCAAAGGCTTATCCGAAAGAACCCCCATTCCTTCCTTGGTATGCAGCGGTTCCACGCATAATTCCTTTACGCGCTTCACATTTCCGGCCTTTACATATGAATAGAACTCCATTTCCGGGAAATAGCCCGCACGAAGAAAGCCCTCCTCCCGCTGGAGATATTCACGGACTGTCCGCTCCTGTTCAAGCATACTGTCTTCCATATTTCCGCCCCCCGTGTGTTACTGTCCCAGCCTCACCCCGATGCCGCAGACTACACGTATCACTTCCTCTGAACGTCCCGCTATTTCGATCTGAAGACGTCCGGCAGCTTCTCTTTCCATCATATCCTTCTCATCTGCGGGGATCACTCCGCAGCCCATTTCCCGGGAGACCACCACTACCGTTCCTCCGGGTTCTTCAAGTGCCGCGATCCGTTCCGCCAGTTCAGCGGCCATTACCCCTATCTGCTCCGGATCCGATACCTTATCCGCTGAAATGAGCCGTTCCGCGTGACGAAGGATCAAAGTCTCCCCTTTTTCAGCCGGTGTATCGGGAATAAACCCGTCCGCCACCCTGCAGCCTTCTCCGAAACGCCCGCATACAAGCTTCCATTTTCCCTGGGCTCTGCCGCCTATATAGAGGATCATATGCCTCTCCTAAAATCCTTTCAAAACAATATATATCACAGCCATGGCACACAGCATGCAGCATTCCGTTACAGACAGGTACCAGCCGCAGAGATCACCGGTTATTCCTCCCAGCACCCGCACCTTTCCGAAAAGGAATATGACCGTGACCAGCATGGCCGCCAGCACACCCATGGTCATGATGAGCGGTGAAATGATAACTCCCGCAGCGATCACTGCCGCAGCCTGTATACCCAGCAGGATCAGATTGACCCTCGACGGTGAGTGCTGTTTCATTTCAGATGCCATACCCTCTTTTTTTGCGGAGGGCAGTATTATCAGCAGTATTCCCGATGCGCAGCGTGAAAGGATAAAGCCTCCGGAGAAGCAGAGCACCGCCTCCTTCTGCAGCTCCTCCCATCCGCTGTCCCACATAAGCACTGTCAGTCCTGCCAGATATAAACCCGCCAGAATCAGGAGACGTATCACCGAGAAAGCCCCGATATGCGGATCGGATAATATTTCCAGCTTCTTCTCACGGTCTCCGTAGGAATGAAATGCATCCGCCGTATCCATAAATCCGTCAACATGTATCCCGCCCGTTACTATAAGCGGAAGTACAGCCAGTATCAGCGCCTTTGCGGGCGCAGGAACCGGAAGAAAGAGAAAACCCGCATAATGCAGGGCTCCGATGATCAGTCCCACCCAGGGAAAAAATCCTATGGTATACGCCGGAGTCCCGTCCTTCCAGACAGCCCGGGGAACAGGTATACGTGAATACATCCCAAAGGCACTACCTATTGACTTTAAGATCGACCGGGATCCCACAGACTACCTCCACCACCCGGTCAGCCTCTTCTGCCAGCCGGCAATTCAGTTCTCCGAGATAATTAATATATCTCTCCGTTTCCTCCGTATAATCAGTACCGTCACGGAAGATGTCTCCGGAAACTATTATCAGCTCCTCCGATACCTGCCTCAGCCTTATCACCGCTTCCGCTATATCCTGCGGGAGACTGTGAGCATGTTCCTTTTCCTCACCCGGGCTCCGGCGGGAAAACATCCGGTTGGCCAGAAGATTCGGAATATCCTCGAGCAGTATCACCGAAAAATATTCCTGTCCCTCCTCCGCCGGGATCTTCTCCAGAAAGGGATCCTCCAGAGTTTCAAACCCAAGCCCCTCTCTTTGCTTCACGTGCCTGCGTATCCGCGCCTCCGCGGAGGGCCCGTGCTGCATGGTTGCAAGATAAAGCAGCTTCCGGCTCATTTCATCTCCTGAACGTCCCCCGGCCGCCAGCTTCTCCGCATATTCCGATTTTCCGGAAGCCGCGCCTCCGAGTACCAAGGTAAGCATACTTCTCCTCCGGAACCACCGGGGACAGGAGTTTCACATTTTAAATCCGGTTCCCACAAACTGCAGTATTTCACGTCCCGTATCATCAGTGACATCCACATTCACTATGGTAGAGCTTCTGCCGGTTTTCTTAAGCACTGCTCTGGCGCTGAGCCTGTCACCCTTCGGCGCCGCAAGATAATTAACGCTTACCTGCTGCGCCACCGTAAGCCTGTGAACATGATTTGAAAGAACTGCGAAAGCAAAGTCGGCAAGGGTAAAGATAACTCCTCCCATAACTCCGCCGTATGCATTCCTGTGATTCTCATTAAGGGTCATGGAACAGACTGCCGTATCCTCTCCCAGCTCCTCTATCACCATTCCATTGGTGGTGGCGAATCTGTCACCCTTAAAAAACTCCTGTGCTTCCTCTAAACCTGTGAATGTTCCCACTTTTCTCCGTCCTGTCTAATCTACTCTGTCGTCCTGCTTCATAACTACATTTACATAATTGAACGGTATCTCGATACCTGCCTCGGCAAATGCCGCATTTACACGGGTATTGACATCGCTCTTCATTATCTCCGTCGGATGACTCGGATCATAATATACGGTGGTTGCCATTACGAGACTGCTGTCTGCATACTCGATAAAATATACCGGCCCATATTCACTCTTTCCCTTCCATGCGGGAAGTGTGTATTCCGACTCCTCCACTGCCTTACGGATCGCATTCATTGCCAGCTGGATATCGGTTCCGTAGGCCACATTAAAGCGGAAATGTACCGACCTGACCTTCGTATTATGGCTCATGTTCTTTATGATACATGAATTAACCTTGCCGTTGGGAATGATCGCATCTACAGTATCAATGGTCCGAACCACCACATGCCGTGCCGTGATATCTATGATGACACCCGAAACGCCGTTATCCAGCTCCACCCGGTCGCCCATCTCAAAGGGTTTGTGGATACTCAACATGAGTCCCGCAAAAAGATCCCCGATGACCGGCTGCGCGGCAAGACCTACAACAGCACCGAGTATGGCAGTTCCCTGGAACAACACCTTACCGAAATTTGCCGTGGCCTCAGCACTGGTAAGCACCCAGATCGCCGCAATACCGATAATGATAACCCTTGCAAGATTCTCCGCATAACGGGTTTTTATGGATTTTTTCTTCAGCAGATGCTTGGATATGATTCGCTTCTCAATGAACAGCAATACTATTACTATCACAGTTGCAATAGCAACATAGATCAGAAGCTCGACTGCTTTACTCAGAAATTCCGAATCTCCGAAAATGGTCTTGATTGAAAATGAAAGTGACGCCATGCCTTTCCCCTTTTTCTGATTTAGGATATAATAGTATATTATATGATAAATGAGCCGTTTTGTATAGCTTTTTGAACGATTAAGGAAAGGAGGGCTCATATGGATCGTGCATATCTTGCGATAGATCTGAAATCATACTATGCAAGTGTCGAACTTGTGCAGAGACACCGTGACCCTCTGACTACAAATCTTGTGGTGGCCGATCCTTCGCGGACTGAAAAGACCATATGCCTCGCTGTATCTCCGAGCCTCAAGGCGTTGGGTATACCCGGACGTGCCAGGCTTTTTGAGGTTGTGGAAAAGGTTAAGGAGGAGAACCGGCGGAGATTCCGGGAGGCCCGGCGTCTCGGAGTTCTGTCCAGGGATAAAGACGGAAGCTTTCATTTTTCCGGTTCCTCCGACGATGAGGAGGCCCTTGCTTCGGATCCCTCCCTGGAGCTGTCCTACATCATAGCCCCGCCAAGAATGAAGCTCTATGAAAAGATAAGTACCCAGATATTCTCGATATATATGAAATACATCAGCGATGAGGATATCCATGTCTACTCGATCGACGAATGCTTTCTTGATGTGACCGGCTATCTCCGCACCTACGGCATGACCGCTCACGAGCTTGCGATGAAAATGATCCGCGAGGTTCTTTCCGTCACCGGGATCACTGCCACGGCAGGCATCGGTACAAATCTCTATCTTGCAAAGGTAGCCATGGATATAGTTGCGAAGCACGCGCCTGCCGATGAGGACGGCGTACGTATAGCGGAACTGGATGAGCAGCGCTACCGCGAACTGCTCTGGTGTCATACTCCTCTGACCGATTTTTGGCGTGTCGGCCGCGGCATCTCCAAACGTCTCGCCAGGCTCGGCCTTTATACCATGGGAGATATAGCAAGACAGAGCGTTAAGGATGAAAGCGTGCTCTACAACAGCCTGGGGATCAACGCCGAGCTGCTGATCGATCACGCCTGGGGATGGGAGCCGACGGAGATCTCCGAGATCAAAACCTATAAACCCGAAACCAAGAGCCTTTCCTCCGGCCAGGTGCTGCCAGAGCCCTACGACTGTGAGAAATGCAGGCTTATAGTCCGTGAGATGACGGAGCTTCTGGCTCTGGATCTGGTCCGTAAGAGACTCGTTACAAAGCAGGTGATCCTGACCCTGGTCTACGATAAGTGCAGCCTGGAATATGTCCGCAGGGGCTCTACACCGGCATCCTCCACCTTCCGCGTCGTACCCACGGGTAAACTCTATACGCAGCCGGTATCCGTCGATCCCTACGGAAGGCCCATGCCGAAGCCTGCCCACGGCACCGGAAATATTGACCGCTGGACCAGCTCCACGCACCGCATCATGGATGCCATGATGGAGCTCTATGACCGTATCGTCGATCCGGAGCTTCCCATACGCCGTATATATGTGGTAGCCGCAAACCTGATACCCGAGGATGAGATACCGGAGGATCCGCCTGAGCAGCTGAGCCTTTTTGTGGACTATGAAGCCCTGGAAAAGAAAAAAGCTGCCGAAGCAGCTAAAGATAAAAAAGAACGCAGCATTCAGGAAGCAACTCTTCTGCTGCAGAAAAAATACGGAAAAAATGCCCTGCTTAAAGGTATGAACCTGCAGGAGGGCGCCACCACCATGCTCAGAAACAACCAGATCGGCGGCCATATGGCCGGGGAGGATACAACATGACAAAAGGAATCGGTGAAAATGAACCCGATCCGCGTATAATTTACGCGGATATCATAGATCTGCCCCACTGGCAGTCACCCACCAGGCCTCATATGAGCCTGCATGACAGAGCCGCCCAGTTTGCCCCCTTCGCCGCCCTTACAGGTTATCATGAAATGGTCGACGAAGAGGCAAAACTGCATATCGCATCATATGAGGATGATCATTCCTCATAGATCACAACCTTGGTCCTGAGCGGGAGATTATCAAACATCCATTTTGCGTCCTCCAGCGCCATACGCACACAGCCGTGAGACGCCGCTATGCCCAGACGCGGATCCGTACATACAAGTGGCTCGGAAGCTATCTCATAAGGCGAGCTGTGGAAGAGATACAGGCCGCCGATAAAGCCGGTTGCATACCACGCCCGCACTCCGTAGGAGTTGAAATACCGCGAATGCACCGTAGTATAATACTCACCCTTCGGCGTAGGATTGATCGGCGCTCCCGTGGATACGATCATTTCCCGCATCAGGCGCCAGTTACCCTGTGAGCCTTCAAAAACCGCAGTCCTCTGGGTCGCAAGATTTACCATGATGAGGTAGTCTGTGGGGCTGGCATAGGACTGGGCCTTTTCATACATGGTTCCCACAAAGACCCTGCCTTCATCATCCGCATGATAGCTTATCCCATCAAGCGTGAAGTCCTGACCTGTATATATCTCACCGCTGTCATCCGCATAGTAAAATGAAAGATCATCCGCTTCTATCCGGCCGGTCAGCATTTCACCTGTATTACTGAAATAATATTTCTTTCCGCCGATATCCAGCGGACCGCCGGTCACTACCTCTGCATCTGCATTAACAAAATACCAGCTGCCCTCATAGTTGATCCAGCTCATCTTATCACGCATCTTACCGTCTTCATCAAAGAACCTGCGTTTTCCTCCAAGGCTCCGGAAGCCTCCGGTCAGTCTTCCGTCATTTCCGGCGAAATACGTACTTCCATCCACCTGAAATACTTCATTTCTGGGTATGGTGCCGTCTTGGTTTACATAATATGATGTGCCATCGTATTCTATCCAGCCTGCTTCCGTACTGAGAGAACCGTCGTCCCTGAACCAGCAAAGCTTTTTGTCCCATTCCCCGAGACCGCCTGCGGGTTTTCCGTCCTCTCCCAGACGGAAAAGCTTTCCTGCCGCGTCCTGAACTATGGTATCTTTAACAGCCGATCCATCTTCCTCCGACAGATACCAGCCGTCATCACTCCGAACCCAGCCCGGGAAATTCACGTTTCCGCCGCTTATATAGATCTGGATCGGCTTCTCGGGAAATACCACTTCTTCATTCAGTCTGTAGGGCAGATTTCCGCCGCAGCTCTCTTTTTTATCCTGATCATCCCTGATCTCAAGCGGAGTACTGTCAATTATAAGCACTTCATTCCCGCGCTCACCGGCTCCGTCTATGAAATACAGGAGCCCGCCTTCCATTACCCTGCAGTTCCTCTTCTCAGCATTACTGCCGTTACCCTGCCCGGTATCGGAAGCCGCCCATTTTCCGTCAAAGCTCAGCCACCCGTTGGTAAAACGGACCCATCCGGCCGCATCCGCCGTATAATTCATTCCATTCACGGTAAATACTCCGTATTGCAGGATCCCGTTTTCATCCAGCCAATAGGAATGACCATCCGAGGGAGTTACAAACTGGTTCTTAACAGGCTGCCCCTCGGCATCGGTATAAAGATAATTTCCGTTCTCATATATCCAGCTGTTCCCTGCCCTTTCTTCTTCGGCAGCACACGCCGCAAAAGCCGGTGAAAAGGTACTGATCATGATTATTACAAGCCATGTCAGCAGCATCACGCCGGCCGGAGAATGAAGTAATACTCCCGCTATTCTTTTAAAAGTAGATTTTGATTCTGTCATGATCCGGATCTTTCTGTTTTCTAAGGTGTGCCCACTATTGTATATTAAACCCTCGTTCATGTCACTACTTATTTTTTATAAAGAAGATGGACAGCCACATAAGTGACTGCCCATCTTGGAGAAGGTATTTGTTGCTATGGGGTGATAGCAAAAAACTATAATGTATTGGGGGGGTTACAAGTGTTATTATACGCAAATCCGTTTCGAAGTGTGCCCAAAGATGAAATTTTTTTTGAATTTTTTTTAGTAAATGTGCCAATGCTCTTTGGGCACTTTGTCACTCATTAGTCATTATCAATCACTTTCAACCTCTGTTTTGTGCATATTGAACAAGGCAGTGAATTCTTCCCCTGTTATCTTCTCCTTTTCAAGAAGTGATGCTGCTACAGAATGCAGTACATCCATATATTCCATGATGATCTTCTTAGCCTTTTCATAGCAGGAATCTATGATCTTCTTTACTTCCTCATCGATCAGAGCCTTTACTTCTTCGCTGTAATGAGCCTCATGTCCGATATCACGGCCCACAAATACCTCATCATCTTCGGCAGTTTCGTAATTGATCAGACCCACCTTTTCGGAAAAGCCGTAACGTATCACCATATTACGCGCGGTCTTTGAGGCCTGACGGATATCCTGTGAAGCGCCGGTGGTCACATCCCCGAAGATCAGCTCTTCGGCGATACGGCCTCCGAAATCCACCTGGATCTCCTGCAGCATCTTTTCCTTTGTGGCAAATACATTATCATTTTCCGGAAGAGGCATGGTATAACCGGCCGCTCCGATACCCGTGGGTATGATGGAAACGGTATAAACCGGTCCCATTTCACTCAGAACATGGAAAAGTATGGCGTGGCCTGCTTCATGATATGCTGTGATCTTTCTTTCCTTTTCGGGTACAAGCCGTGATTTCTTCTCCGTTCCTATACCCACCTTTACAAAGGCCTTATCCACATCCGCTTTGGTTATGAAGCCTCTGCCTGTCTTTGTTGCATTTATCGCAGCTTCATTCATAAGATTCTCAAGATCCGCTCCCGAGAAGCCTGAGGTGGTACGGGCAATAGCATGAAGATCCACATCATCTCCAAGAGGCTTTTTGCGTGTATGTACCTGCAGTATCTCTTCCCTGCCCTTGACATCGGGTCTGCCT